>CAZWHH010000040.1:0-11622 GCA_964633615.1 uncultured Bacteroidales bacterium
GTGAATACATCTGGTCCGCCAAAGGTATTAAAAGTAAATCCATCGATTACTTCTTCATACATGTGACTTCCGGCAACAAAAATTTCATCATTCCCGGTGACTTCAATGTCTTTAAGAGAAAAATCACCTTGATACTGGGCCGTACCTGAGGTATCAAAATCTGCAGCTTTTAGGCTTCCGTCTGAATTAAGCACTGCATAGTAAAATCCAACGCCACCTCCCTGGTTGATGGTATCCTTCCGGCCAAATACCATATAATCATCAATCGAGGCTGCCAGGGTCATTTGATTATTTACAAAATCATGCTGAGCTGTTCCGGTATACCGAGGTCCACCAATATTAAAGGCCCAATTAAGGGTTCCGTCCGAAGTATATTTAGCAACTACAAGATCTGCATCCCATACCGAATTATTATGAGCCAGCAAGGTTGTATCACCCAGCATAAGGTTGTCACTATTAAACTGCGTCTTTACAATGACATTGTCATTATCATCAAGGTCAAGGGAGGACATATTTGATGAGGAAGCTACACCCAATTTATTTGACCAGAGTAGATTTCCGGTTTGATCATATTTCAGCAGAAGACCTTCTGCTGATGTAATGGAATCAATGAAAGGTTTTGTGAAAGTTTGTCCCTCAATTTCCAGGCTGCCTGAGCCATAGTATGCCAATACATATATTTGATTATTGGCATCAACAGCAATATCTTTAATTTCTTCCGAACCAATATTTCCGTATAGTTTGGTCCATACAGGATTTCCCTGGTCATCAAACTTTGAAAAGATTATATCTTCTGATCCCCTACTGTAAAGCGTATCCTGCCCAAAGAGAGAGATGACAGTGCTGTCAGAATAACCATTCAAATTAGCTCCAACAATAGTATTTCCGGTATTATCCGGTACTACGATCCGGCCTTCTGTTCCTACGAAAAAAGAAGAACTAAGATTTAAAGAATCGGTAAAAGACCAGAGAAGATCACCTGCTGAGTTATACCTTGCAAAAAAACTTTGGTTTAAATCCAATTCATTCCCGATCAATGTGTCATCTTCAATATCCAACTCCTGTCCAAGAAAAGAACCGGTAGCTACAATTCCCCCATCCGGAGTGGGAGTGACCTGATTAAGAGAAACTTGACTCCCCTGTTTACCAGATTTATTAACAGCCAAAGTATTATAGGACTCATAAATTTTAAACCAGTTTTGTGTGCCGTCTTCATTTAAATTTAACAAGACACTTTTAGGTCCATACTCCATAGATTCATAGAGAGTATCATTGCCAAAGTACAATGTATCACTAGTAAAATCTAAGTGAAAAAGATAATTATTAGTGGCTGTTATTTTTACATTACCTGAAAAGTAAGATTCACCAGTCGATAATTCGCGAGCCCATGCTACACTCCCATCATTATTATATTTCGCGACATAAAATGCACCTTCTTCCCCTGGATAAGGAGAATAATTTTGAAGAGTATAAGAGCCTATTTGAAACGTTGCACCCATAAAACTTCCGGTCTGAATTAAATCGTTATTATGATCAACTCTCATTTTCCCCGGAGTATCTTCCATGTCGCTACCCGCTGTAGTAACATTGACCCATTCATAATTCTGGGCTGTGGCAAATTGAAATGAAAATGCCAGGATAAGAAGTAATAGTTTTTTCATAAATTTTTTGTTTTAGGTATTGCCTGAATAAGCATTATAATAAATAATAAAATAAATTGTTTGTTTCCAGAATAGTTATCTGCACACGATTTAAAGTTACAATAATTATACCATAAAGAAAAATTAAATATCAACCTTGCATACCGTGTATTCCTTGCATATCGTGTATTATAATTCCGGTTTAAACCCGATCACAATGATGTCATCGACCTGGGGATAATTGCCCCTCCATTCTTCAAGAGTCGATTCAAGAATAGTTTTCTGCTTTTCAATGGGCTCATCATACATTTTCATTAAAAGCCTCTTGAAGGGCTTCGATTTAAATTTTGATCCTTTTTCACCACCAAATTGGTCTACATATCCATCTGAAAAAATATAGAAGATATCATTGGGTTTCAAATCCATTTCATGATTTGTAAAAGAGTCTTTTTCAACCACATGGACACCAATGGGCATTCTATCAGCTTTCACCTGGTGCAGTTCTCCTTCTCTTATAAAATACAAGGAATTATAAGCACCGGCAAACTGTAATCTATGTTGTTTTTTATCTATAACACAAAGAGCCAGGTCCATACCATCTTTAGCCTCATCATCTTCCCCTTTTTGATATAATGTTTTTTTCACATAATGCCGCATTCTGTTTAAAATCAGATTGGCCTGCAAATTCTCCATTGTATTGACTATCTCATTAAAGAAAGAGACACCCAACATGCTCATAAAAGCCCCTGGTACTCCATGTCCCGTACAATCTGCTGCCACAACTATGATCTTATCATTTTTCTCAGTCATCCAGTAGAAGTCACCACTTACGATATCCCGAGGTTTGAACAGGATAAAATGTTCGGGAAGTATTGATTTGCAATACTCTCTTGGTGGCAAAACAGCAGACTGGATACGTTGAGCATAAATAATACTGTCTGTAATCTCCTGTTTTTGTTTGGATATTTGATCTCTTTGGTTTTCGGCCAGATCTCTTTGACGCTGTATTTCATCCTTTTGAGCCAGAATTTGAGTTTGCTTGGCTCTCAGTTCCTCATTTGCTTCTTCTATCGCTTCTTTTTGTTTTTCAATTTTTCGGGTTCTTTCCTTAACCTTCTCTTCCAGAATACGTTTATCGCGTATATGTTTTCTTTCTCTGGCCTTAATCACGTGATAAATAGCAAATAAAACCAATATCAAAATCAGGGTATAAAACCACCATGTTTTCCAGAACGGGGGAGTAATTGTGAAGGAAAAGGTTACCGGTTCCTCATTCCAAACGCCATCGCTATTCCTGGCCAAAACCTGAAAAGTATATGTTCCGTTGGAGACTTTTTTATAAGTTGTATATCTTTGGTCTGTAGGTTCAGACCATTTATCATCAAACCCTTTTAGTTTATATTTATACATCACCTTTTGCGGATTATCATAATGTAAGCCGACAAAATGGAAAGTCAGGTAATTCTTATTATAGGGTAATTTCATATCAATGGGCAGCCCGGTTTGGGTATCCACAGAATCAGTGTATTGAGAATAATCAAACGGATCATCAAAAAGTTCTATTCGGTCTATATAAGTTAAAGGTTGCACAGAGTTGACAAAATCATTCTCCGGATTATATTTGACAAGTCCATCGACGGTGCCAAACCATATTTTTCCTCTCTGATCTTTAGTAACTGCTCCCTGATTTGTTTCCAGGGGATAAAACCCTTCTTGTAAACCAAAATATTGAATTTTACGACTCGTAAGATTAAACTTGTCTAATCCATTCTCATGGCCAAGCCATAAATTATTATTGTTGTCAATTTCAACCAGATAAATCGTATTTGATTTTAAACCATCCCGGGTAGTATAGTTATCAATCTTAAATTCATTTTGCTCCCGAGAGATCTTTGCCAGTCCGTTATCTGTCCCCACCCAGATGTTGGAAGCTGTATCCGCCACAATGTCAAGACAAAGCTTATTAGGCAAGCCTTTTTTTATTGAAAAATGTTCAATGCTGCTGTCTTGAAGGTGATATGAATAAACGCCATCTACAGTCGCTAACCACAATCGGTTTTGGGAATAAATAATTCCCCTGGAAGGCACCTGTCCCAAGGCTTCCTTGTAAAATTTTCCATTTGAGTATTTAACTAAACCCCTGTCTGTTGCCAGCCAATAGTTCCCGTCCTTGTCTGTTGTAATATCATAAACATAATCATTATGTCCTATAAATATGGAAGTATCTTCAAACTGTTTAAAATTTCCATTCTGAAATATATAGATTGATTTATTGGAACCAAGCAAAACTTTCCCATTATTATCATCAGGGTAAATGGCATAAATATCTTCCAGATCTTCATAAGAATCTATATTATCGCCCTTGTAATGCATTAAATTATTATAACTGCTCAACCAAACATTTTGATCATCTATGGCTGCTACAGCGAGAATATTATTATCCTGTAAGCCATGCTTTTCAGTAAAATGCTCAAAAATATTTTTACTGTATTTTGAAATCCCGGAAATTGTTCCCACCCAGACGTTGCTCTCCCTGTCTACAAAAAGCAATTTTCCCTTGGAGTCACTATAATTTTCTATCAAATTATTATTTACTGTAAAGTGACGTAATTCATTTTCGTGGTATTTAAAAATTCCTTTTTGGGCAGACCGAAACCATGTATTCCCTCTTTTATCGCTTTCTATACCCAGGATTGTTTTATTCTTTATGCTTTGCCCTTTCAGACTTGAAAATTCCATGCCATCGTATTTGCTCACACCGCCAGCATAATGGCCTATCCATAAAATTCCTCTTTCATCAAAACAAAGAGATAAGGCCATGTTACTGGACAACCCATCGATTTTAGTAAAATTATCGATTCTGCTGTCTTTGATTCTGAACAACCCGCTTTGCTGTGTAGCAATCCAGATATTGTTTTCCTTATCCTCTTTAATATCCCAAATGATCGCATCTCTCAAATTCTGGTTCTCTGTTAAAACATGCAGGCTGTTATTTTCATAAATCACAATTCCATTTCTTGTACCTATCCAGATTTTCCCGGATTTATCCTTAAAAACTTTCCTGACATCATTCCCGGGTAACAGACTATCAGAATCATAATTAACAATTGTCTCCTTTTTTATAATACTAATTCCCCCGGAAGTTCCTAAAAATATTTCTCCTTTTTCAGTTTCTTCTATAAATTTTACATGATTATCTATTAAGCCATCTTCTGTTGTATAATTGATAAATTTGCCATTGGTGAATATTGAGGCTCCCCCTCTTGTGCCAAACCATAAGTTATTATGGCTGTCTTCAAAAATAGTATGCACATAATTATTTATCAGACCTTCCGACATTTTAAAATTTTGAAATTCCTTTCCGTCAAATCTGGAAGCACCCAATTGAGTTCCAAACCACATATAACCTTTACTGTCCTGAAAAATATAATTAATGGTATTCTGAGACAACCCGTCTTTGATTGTATAGTTTTTAAAATCAATATCCTGAGAAAAAAGCCCATTCCAAAAACATAAAAGCAACAGAACAAGAAATATCCGGATTTGCATTTGATAAAAATTTAAAAAGACATCATTTCAAATATATAAATTATTCCGTAAAAAAAAGGGAATAGGAAAATGATTTCACAAAAAATGATATCCCAATCATCAGCAAAAATATCAGTTTCATCAAAAGCATGAAAAGTTCAGAGTAATTATAGCTATGAGTCTAAATTTTCCAACTCTTCCAGGCATTGCTCTTTTTTCTGGTGGAAAGCCTTAAAATTTTCTTTCTTTACCGGTTCAACGGGTGGTGCTTCAATATTAAGGGGATTGACCGGGTGTCCGTTTTTCCATATCCTGAAATCGAGGTGTGGACCCGTGGAATAGCCCGTACTTCCTACATAACCAATGACATCACCTTGCTTTACTTCACTCCCTCTGTAAATGCCCCTGGCATATCGGGACAAATGCAAATAACCGCTTGTATAAACGCTATTATGATGAATCTTTACATAATTCCCTGCTCCTTTACTGCGGGCTTTAGCAATAACTTTCCCATCACCAATTGCAAGGACCGGTGTCCCGGCAGGAGCTGCATAATCAATTCCCCTGTGTGGCCTTCGATAATGTAAAACAGGATGCATACGGCTGAGTGAATATCCTGAACTGATTCTTGAAAAACGCAAAGGGGCTTTTAAAAATTCTCTTCGCAGACTCTTTCCGTGCTGATCATAAAAATCCACAGTGCTATCCTGTATAAAGGGAATAGCATAGAATGTTTCTCCTTCATGCTTAAATTCGGCTGTATAAATTTTATCGATGCCAATGGAAACACTATCTACAAATTTTTCATCGTATATTACCTTAAATCTATCGCCCTCTGTGAGTCTAAAAAAGTTGATTGCCCAGGCATAAATTTCTGAAAGCTCAATAGAAAGCAAAGGATTCACATCGTTATCCTTCATTGTTTTCCATAGAGAACCATCTATTTCCCCTGAAAAATTTTTGCGGGTCACTTCAGGAGTTTTCTCTATCACATTGGCGTGGATCTTCCCATTAAAATTTACCTTGACATATTGAAGTGGAGAGTGCTCATAAATAAAATACTTAATGGCATTCAAAGAATCCTTTTTTTCATAGAATATATGATATTCATTACCCGCTTTAAATTTAGTTACATCAAAAACCCGGTTTATTTCAAGAATTACATTGTTAAGTGAAAAATTGCCCAGATTATGTTTCTCCAGAATATTAGCCAGGTTTTGGTTCCAATGAATGCGGCGGCTTGTTATATCGAACGAATCAACAATCACACCAAATTGCTGTTCAGGATTTTGACATAAAATATTTTCATCGATAGACGAATGAAACAGTGCTTTTTCCTGTGTATTGGTGGCATAGGATTTAAGCAGAACAAAAATAAGAGGAATAAGAATCACAGCAATTGAAACGCCAAAAACCTTTTTGTATGCCATCTTAAATAGATTATAATTTTCTTTCCCAACAAATATAAGGATTTTAAAACAATTTTATTTAAAAAACATGCTGAAAATTACAAATAATCACTTCTTTATCCTGTCGAATCCCTGACCGTACACTCCCATCACGTTTCCAAGAGAGATGAATGCTTCCGGGTCCGTTTCCTTTATGATCCGGAGAATATAATTCGACTCCTGTTTTCTTACCAGGATCATAAGTATTTTGGCATCTTCCTGAGTATACCAACCTTTGCCGTGAATAATAGTAATTCCTCTTCGTATTTCTGTGCCGATGCGATTGGCAATGATCTCATATTTCTTTGAAAAGATAAACATCTGTACCGTTCTCTTGGCTCCTGTAAGTATCATATCTATGGTGTATGCTGTTACTGCCATAGTTACATACCCATAAACAATTTTCTCAAGCGATTGAAAAATCAGGTAAGAAGACGTTATTATGATTATATCAAGGTAAAGCAGAATCTTTCCCGGACTGATATTCCTGTTCTTATTGATCATCAGGGCGATGATATCAGTTCCTCCTGTGCTTCCTCCCTGGCTAATTGCCAGTCCAACCCCTGCTCCAGCCATTATACCCCCGATTACAGCAGACATGAAATTTTCATCCACTATAGGTTCCGTAATAATCCCTTCCAAAAGAGAGAGAAACAATGAAAGAACAAGCGTTGCATAAATTGTTTTAATGCCAAAACTTTTCCCTAAAAATTTGATCCCCAAGAGCAACAACACACCATTCATCAGCAAATAGGACAGTCCTATCTTAAACTTAAATCCATAAAATAAAAGCGATGACACCCCGGTAATTCCCCCACCGGTAATCTCAGCAGGAATCAGGAATACAGTCCACCCTATTGCATTAATAAAAAGGCCAATCGTAATAATCCCGTACATTTTAAAAACGGGTATGATATTTCCTGAATCAAATTTTAGTTTTCTTTTAAATGACCACATTAATTATTTTTTTAGGGACAAAGATTACTTTTTTCGGTGGTTTATCCTGAAGCCATTTCTGTGACTTTTCATGATTCATTACAATCTTCTCAACTTCTTCTTTTGTAATGTCAGCAGGCAGCTCAAGCTTAAACCGCATTTTCCCGTTAAAAGAAACGGGATAAGTCAGTGTGGATTCCTTAAGATACTCCTCCTTATATTCAGGAAACTCTATATCAACAACTGAAGTCTTGTTTCCTGCCCTGTGCCATAATTCCTCCGCGATATGAGGAGCAAAAGGAGCCAAGAGAAGCAATAGTTTCCCGAGAATCTCTTTTTTATTGCATTTTTTAGATGACAACTCATTTACACAAATCATCATGGCACTAATTGCCGTATTGAAAGAAAAATTCTCTATATCATCCTTCACTTTTTTTATGGTCTTATGAATAAGTTTAAGTTCATCCTCAGCAGGTTTCTCATCTGACCAGCTAAATTCTCCATTTCCATCATGATACAATCTCCAGAGTTTTCGTAAAAATTTATAAACTCCGTCAATTCCATTTGTATCCCAGGGTTTTGAAATTTCAATAGGTCCAAGGAACATTTCATACATCCTCAAAGTATCAGCGCCATAGTCACGAATAATATCATCCGGATTAATCACATTATATAACGACTTAGACATTTTTTCCACGCCGTATCCACAAACATATTTTCCCTCTTCCAGTATAAATTCGGCCTCTTTATATTCCGGGTTCCATTCCCGGAATGCTTTAATATCCAGTATGTCATTATCCACAATGTTCACATCCACGTGCAGCGGAGTCACATCATAGTCATCTTTTAATCCATGTGATACAAATTTATTGGTGCCCTTAATTCTGTAAACAAAATTTGAACGTCCCTGGATCATTCCCTGGTTTATTAACTTTTTAAAAGGTTCTTTTTCACAAACCCAGCCAATATCGTATAAAAATTTATTCCAGAATCGTGAATAGATAAGGTGACCGGTAGCATGTTCAATTCCACCAATATATAAATCGACATTTCTCCAGTACTCATCTGCTTCCCTCGAAACAAGAGCCTCGTCATTATGCGGGTCCATAAACCTCAGGTAATAGGCAGAGGAACCTGCAAAGCCCGGCATTGTACTTAGCTCAAGCGGATATCCTTCCTCTGTATGCCAGTTTTTTGCCCTTCCAAGCGGTGGCTTCCCATCTTCCGTTGGTTTAAAAGAATCCACCTCAGGCAATTCAAGTGGCAATTTGTTTTTATCCAGCGGGTAAGGCATATCGTCCTTGTAATAAATAGGAAAAGGTTCGCCCCAGTATCTTTGACGGCTAAAAATAGCATCTCTCAACCTGTAATTCACTTTCTTTGTTCCAAGTCCTCTTTTCTCAATCTCATCATTGATTCTTAAGATTGCATCTTTCACATGCAAACCTGTTATAAAATCAGAATTGATCACTTTTGCATCCATTGAATCAAAGGCTTCCTCTTCCGGGTTTCCTCCTTCAATAACTGGAATAATAGGTAAATTAAAATATTTTGCAAATTTATGATCCCGCTCATCATGGGCAGGGACAGACATAATAGCCCCGGTTCCATATCCAATCAGGACATAATCGCTCACCCAAACCGGGAGTTTTTCTTTTGTAAAAGGATGCACTGCATAGCTTCCTGTAAATTCACCTGTCACAGTTTGTGTATCTGCAATCCGATCTCTTTCAGAGCGGGTTTTGGCCCATTCCTTATAACGATTAACTTTCTCCTTATTCCCGGGTGTTGTGAGTTTTTCCACCCATTCGCTCTCAGGGGCAAGTACCATATAAGTCACCCCGAATAAGGTATCAGGACGGGTTGTAAATACATTTATAGGCTCTTCTGAATTATCCACTTCAAAAAGGATCTCTGCCCCCTCAGAGCGCCCTATCCAATTTCTTTGTATTTCCTTGAGAGAATCAGACCATTCCAATTGTTCCAGGCCTTCCAGCAATCTTTTTGCATAGGCTGTTACCCTTAGCGACCACTGCTTCATTTTTTTCTGAACCACAGGATAACCTCCTCTCACAGACAAACCATCCTTTACTTCATCATTAGCCAGAACAGTTCCCAGTTTAGGACACCAGTTCACCATAGTATCTGCCAGATAGGCAATCCGGTAATTCTGAAGAATTTCCTGCTGCTCCTTCTCGCTCATTCCATTCCATTCTTCGGCAGTGAAAGGTTCAACTTCATTACTAGCGGCATCAATATTTTTATTCCCTCCTTTTGAAAATGCTTCTTTTAATTCCTTAACCGGTTCAGCCTTCTGTGTTTTATTATTATACCAATGTTCAAACATTTCAAGAAAAGCCCACTGAGTCCATTTATAATACTTAGGGTCACATGTTCTAAGCTCTCTGCTCCAGTCGTAGGAAAATCCTATCTTGCTTAGTTGTTCTTTATATCTTTGAATATTATGATCAGTGGTCTTAGCAGGGTGCTGGCCCGTTTGAATGGCATATTGTTCAGCCGGTAATCCAAAAGCGTCATACCCCATGGGATGAAGTACATTATAACCCTGCATACGCTTATAACGTGCAAATATATCAGAGGCAATATAGCCAAGCGGATGACCAACATGTAACCCGGCACCTGACGGATAGGGAAACATATCCAGCACATAATACTTAGGCTTATCAGGATCAACTTCTACTTTGTAAATATTGGTTTCATCCCAGTGCTTTTGCCATTTTCTTTCTATTTCGTGAAAGCTATATTCCATAAGTCAATTTTTTTCAAAAGAATATCATTAATAAAGCACTGCGAAAATAGAAAAAGTTGTGTAATAGTAGAAAGAAGATTATGAGAATATTTTATATTTTTTCAATAAAATTGTAAATTGAAGCTAAATAAAAATAAAAAACATACAAGCAATAAGTTATGCAGAAAATATTTCAAATAAGTACAGACAAACAAAATGGATTATATGACATAACCCGTGAAGTTGAATCCATTGTAAGAGACAGTGAAATTATTAGCGGAACCGTCTCGGTATATGTCCAGGGGGCTACAGCAGGAATCATGATACAGGAAAACTGGGATCAATCGGTTCAGAATGATGTAATTAACCTGCTAAAAAAACTAATTCCCCATGGAGTATGGCAGCATGATGCCCAGGACAATAATGGGGATGCTCACCTAAAAGCAGGAATTGTCGGTCCAGGTGAAGTAATCCCCCTGGTTGAAGGCAGCATGGGCCTGTCTACCTGGCAAAATATTTTTCTATGTGAGTTTGATGGACCAAGAAGTGTACGAAACGTTGTTGTAACAGTCATAAGCGATTAATATGTTATATAGCATATTATATACCACTAATTAACAAACATAATTAAGTGACTCAAGCATAATAATTCTTAAATTTGTTTTAAACCGATAAACACAAAATATTCTGGTTTACAAGAGCCGCAAATATCAAACCAATTAATAATAACTACAAAAGGAGGTACCTATGTCAAAAATCGATCTTTCTTTATCAAATTTAAACGAACTATTCCCGGATAACTTTTCGCAGGAACAAATTGCAAAAGCCAAGACTTTATTCTTAAAAGAATTGGCTCTTTTGGCCCACGAATTCTATGGGGGCAAAATGCAAACTCTCCCCAAGGCAGGAGTCTTCGGGTTTAATTGGTTCAATGTCTGGTATACCCCGGGTGTTTCTAAAATATCAACGACAATTCGTGACGACAACAATGCATCATTTGATGTTTCCAACCGCGGAAACATGGTAGCAGTTGTTTCAGACTCAACAAGAGTCCTTGGAGATGGTGACGTAACGCCTCCGGGTGGACTTGGTGTTATGGAAGGTAAAGCATACCTGATGAAATATCTTGCAGGCATTGATGCTGTCCCGCTTTGTGTAAACAGTTATAACAAAAATAATGAACACGATCCTGAGAAGATTATAGACTTTGTAAAAATGCTTGAGCCCAGTTTTGGCGGCGTTAACCTGGAAGATATTTCCCAACCTAATTGTTACAAAGTACTGGATACACTCCGTGAAGAATCTGATATTCCTGTTTGGC
>CAZWHH010000041.1:0-3097 GCA_964633615.1 uncultured Bacteroidales bacterium
TATATGATATCGACCCCGAAACTGCCCTGGAAAAAACAAACCAAAAATTCACCAACAGATTCAGATACCTGGAAGAAAAAACAATTGCAGAGGGGTTATCACTTAAAAAAATGAATCTTGAAGAAATGAATCACTACTGGAATCGCGCCAAAAAGAAAGATAAATAGTTGTAAAGACGTAACCATTCTTTTTTATTTTCGTTTGGAATATATATATTTCGAGAACCAGACCGTGTGTTAATTTT
The DNA here is from genome assembly GCA_964633615.1 of uncultured Bacteroidales bacterium. Classification (GTDB taxonomy): domain Bacteria; phylum Bacteroidota; class Bacteroidia; order Bacteroidales; family UBA12077; genus JAGXLC01. Next base: position 245 of record CAZWHH010000041.1, read on the forward strand.
TCATAAAAATGCGAGAACCTAAAGATCTCCAGAAATTGCTGTATGATAACAAGAAACTGAATAAAGAGAATATAGAACTCAAAAAACAAATTCAGCAATTAAAAGAGAATGAAGCAAAATCACAAAAGAAAGAATACCCTGTAAGCAATAATGATACAAGGGATATATACTCATTTGTTTCACAAGCAACAAACGAGCTTAACCACTTTTCTGCAGATGAGAATATCTATCAATACATTGCTGAAAAAATTCATCAATTAGTCCCGCATGCAATAATTCTGGTCAATAAAATCAATCAAAAAGAAAATCAGTTAGAGATCAAGGCTTCTGCAGGATTAAAAAAGGAAAGGAAAGAAGTCCTTTCTCTTTTGGGAGGTCCCCTTGAAGGAAAAATCTTTCCATTGGCCAATCCTAATATTAAAACCTTCTCATGGCAACTACAACAATTTACGGGTGGACTTTATGAATTAATGTTTGAAAAGATTAAAAGATCTACCTGCAAATCAATAGAAAAGGTCTTACGGGCAAAAAAATTTTACGGACTGGGTTTTATTGCCAGGGAAAAATTATTGGCGAATGCAATAATTATTATCCCCGGGAAAAATAACATGCAGAATACAGAAATCATTGAGCTACTAGCTCCTCAGATATCTTTATTCTTACAGAAAACTGAAGCAGAAAAAGAAATGAGTGAAAGTGAACAATTCTACCGAAAAATCACAGAAAACATGGTAGATATGGTAAGCATCACAGATAAAAACGGAAATTTTGTCTACCTTTCCCCTGCTCATAAAGAGACACTTGGATATGAACCGAAAGAATTAATGGGTAAGTCTATATTCGATTTTCTGCATCCGAACGATACTGCCAATATATATCATACATTCAATGAAAAAATAAAAAGCAATACCCCCGCGAAAGCAGAATACAGGTATCGAAGAAAAGATGGCAAATATATATGGCTTGAAAGCAATGGAAATATCTTAACATCAAATGAGGGTGATATAAAAGGGGCCATATTCGCTACCAGGGAAATTACACATACAAAAGAAGCCTATGAAAACCTCTCCTTTATTTCAAGCTCCGGGTTTAAATTTCTCCAGATACAGGATATTGATGAAATTTTTCAATATATAGGACGCAAAATTTCAAATAAGTATAAAAACTCAATTGTTTTTGTAAACTCTTATAATACTGAAAAAGGTACACTAAAACCCGAATATATCTCAGGAATTGATGACTCTCTGAACAAACTGATAAAAATCATGGGTGTAAATCCCAAAAATCTGGAATTCAATACAAAAAACAAACAATTCCAACTACATAAAGGGACATTATTTAAAATTAACAGCAAACGTTATCGTTATAGCTTTCCGAATTTTTCATTGCAAACCTTCAAAGAGGTACAGAAATTACTAAATATAAATATCATATACTACATAGGCCTCACAATTGAGAATCATTTATTTGGCAACATAGTCATCGTAACAAAAAACAATGACACCATTGAAAACAAAGAAACGATTGAAGCATTTGCCCGCCAGGCCTCCCTCGCTCTTTTCAGAAAAAAAATGGAACAAAAACTTCATACGGCCAAACAGCAAGCAGAAAAAGCAGACAAGTTAAAATCAGCTTTTCTGGCTAATATGTCGCACGAGATACGAACTCCAATGAATGGCATTCTTGGATTTTCTCAATTATTAAGAAGGCGCGAAATACCAGATGACAAGAAAAACACTTTCCTTGACCAGATCATCAACAACAGCAAACAATTACTAACTCTGATTAATGATATAATTGACATCTCTAAAATTGAAGCAGGTCAGTTAGATATATACGAATCTGAAACAAATTTAAATAATTTGTTAGATGAAACGTATCAGTTGTTCACTACTCATAAAAATAAAAACGTCAGATTAATTCTGGAAAAAGGACTCAGTCACAGTGAAAGTAATATAATGACAGACAGCCATCGCGTTAAACAAGTCCTTATCAATTTAATTAGCAATGCATTAAAATTTACTTTAGAAGGAGAAATTACTTTTGGGTACTATCTCAACGAGCAAAACGAATTAAATTTTTATGTGAAAGACACTGGCGTGGGTATTTCAAAGAAAGAACAAAAAATTATTTTTGATCGTTTCAAACAAGCAGAGAATTCAAAAACTAAAAACTTAAGTGGAACGGGTTTGGGACTGGCCATTTCAAAAGAGATCACAGAAAAGCTTAACGGGAGAATTTGGGTAGAGTCGAAAGCTAATTCTGGTTCATGCTTTTATTTTACCATTCCTTATAAACAAATATTAAGAAATAAGAAAACAAAAAAAACTATAAATCAACCAAATATTTTTAATTGGTCCGACAAAACCGTACTTATCGTTGAAGATGACAAAAGTTCCTTTATTTTACTCTCTGCCAGCCTCAAAAAAACAAACATCAACATCATCCACGCGAGAAATGGTGAAGAAGCGATGGAAAAAATAAAAGATAAAAACGACATCAACATTGTATTGATGGATATTCATATACCCGGTATGAATGGTTATGAAGCTGCCAAAACAATTAAAAACAGCAAGAAAAATATTCCTGTTATTGCGCAAACAGCCTATGCCATGCAGGGAGATTATAAAAAATCGATTGATGCCGGTTGTGATGACCATATCAACAAACCAGTAAACACTCACATTTTAATAAAAAAAATGAATCAACTCTTATCCTGATTACCTGGATCATCAGTTTTTGATCCCTGTTTTTCCTCATCAGTTTTTTCTCCATCTTTTTTCTCATCAGTTTTCTGGCCGGTTTCCTCTTCACTTTCCTGTTCATCAAAGTTCAGCATATCGAGCTTATGCA
>CAZWHH010000041.1:3197-5248 GCA_964633615.1 uncultured Bacteroidales bacterium
CCGGTTTCCTCTTCACTTTCCTGTTCATCAAAGTTCAGCATATCGAGCTTATGCAGGATGTTATACCATTTAAGAATTTTCTTCATGTCCGATTTGTAAACTCTTTCATCATCAAAATCAGGTATAATCTCTTCAAAATATTTTTCCAATTCTTTCCCTGAAGCTTTTTTGGGATTCAGGGTTTCTTCTCCATTTTCTTTTTCATAGATGGCTTTAAAAACTTTTTCTAAAACCATCTCTCCTTCATTGGTATATACACTGATATCTTCCAGGGCGCTGACCTGGGCAGTTGCATCGGCATTCATCCTTTTTTGAGTTTCCAGGTTTTCAACAATTATCCCGTTATGGCTTTTCTTCAAATACTTATATAAGCCTCCAAATCCTGAAATTGCCAGAATATCTTTTAACATGTTCAATTATTTTTTGTGTGAATATATAATAAAAAAAACTTTTTAATTAAAATTTCTTTCGTTCTTGATTGTTTCATAAGCCTCATTGACTTTTTGAAATTTCTCATTGGCCACTTCTTGAAAGTCTTCACCCAGGTAACTGACTTTATCCGGATGATATTTATTGGCCATTTTCCTGTAAGCTTTTTTGACCTCTTCATCGGATGCTGACGGATCAAGTTCTAAAATCTTATAAGCCGAGTGAGTATCTTTAATGAACATGGATTGGATTGAATCTTTGTCTTTAGTAGAGATACCCATCTCATTAGCTATTCGCTGAATCAGGTTCCGTTCTTTTTCATGAATTTTCCCGTCGGCATTGGCCACTCCATAAAGAAAATGAAGCAACTGCAACCGTGATGAATAATCAAGATTTTTCTTAATTTGTTGGGTTACCTGTCCAACAGGAATATCTTGTTTAAGTATATCCCTTAACATTCTGATGGCTTCGGCAGCAGATTCTTCTCCAAAATTTTTAACAAAATATTGTTTGACATAATTGAGTTCCGATCGTAAAAGTTTTTCATCAGCTTTCATAACAGCAGCTACAAGAACCAACAGGCTCATTGCAAAGCTACCGGTTGTTGTCATGGAATAACCTGACCGCTTACTTTTTTCTCCTTCCTGATCCACAACAGAACCAAGAACAAATCCTAAAATTCCACCAATCGGGCCAAAGAAAGCCCATCCCAATCCTCCGGCTATCCATTTAGTAAATTTACCCATGGGTGCTTCTATTTTTAATTTGTTCGTCAATCGATAAAACCTGCGGAATAATCATCTGTTCCCCGTCATTATTTATAATTTTATCTGCCAATTTCCTTTTTTCTTCCTCGCTCATCTGATTTTTCATCCGGCTTAGCACATTTTCTCTGTCTACCTGGTCTCTTTCCATCACCCTCTTAATTCTTAGCTCCTCTGACGCGCACACTAACACGTTAATATCTAAATCCGTGTAGGCACCGCTCTCGAAAAGAACGGCCGCTTCTTCAATTACATAAGGATGCGCTGTATATTTTGAAGTCCAATTAAAAAAGCGATCTCTAACTTTTGGATGAATTAGTTTATTTATTTTCTCTAACTCACTGGAATCATTGAATATTATAGATGCTAATCTTGCTTTATTAATTCCGTTTTTTGTGTAAATATCCCGCCCGTATATTTGCTTAAGTTGTTCTTTAATCTCTGAATCCTCATTCAAAATTATTTTTGCCTCATCATCTGCAAAAAATACCGGGACTCCCAGTCTTTGAAAAATTTTACAGACCACCGTTTTCCCGCTGCCAATTCCTCCTGTTATTCCAACTCTTATCATTTTTTTTCTATTATATAATCAACTTTTTGGGGGTGATAAGAAAAAGATTTCAAATAATCAGGATGCTTAGTAATCTTCACCTCCAGTTTTTCTTCCTTGTTCCCTTTTATCTCCTGGTAATCTACCTGTGCCTCAAACAATTGTTTTATGACACTTTCATAATTGCTGAGACCTACTAAATAATTGATCCTTACTGTGTTTGGAAACAATCGCAACATTACACTGTCAGGTTCATTTACCACATCAATACCAATAGTCAATTCGCCTTCATTAAATTGTTCTACCTG
>CAZWHH010000041.1:5348-11456 GCA_964633615.1 uncultured Bacteroidales bacterium
CATTTACCACATCAATACCAATAGTCAATTCGCCTTCATTAAATTGTTCTACCTGCATTTTTATGGTTACTTCCCTGGGTTCTATGTCCAATTGCCGATGTGGCACTTTTAATGCAATTACCTTTTTGATGTCACTGCCCAGGTCAGGAAATTCATGGTACTCTGTGTATATTTTATTCACAGTATCCACCACTGATCCAGGGCCTGAAACAATCACACTGTCTGGTTCAACCTGTATATCCTGCTTCAGCATAAGCTGCTTGTTCAGGGTATATTCAATTTTCGGAAAAACGGGAACCTCCTTCTTCAGTCGTTCAGCAAACTCAAAAAATAAAGTGTCCGGGTTGATTTCTAATATTTCCACCTCTGAACCCAGTTGCTGAGAAACCCTGTCTTGAGTTGCACTTGTCAGAATATAAAATTTAATCGATTTATTATTCTTCTCCTGGCTAATTAAGTTATAAGAATCAATATTCAATTCAATTGGGTTCAAATTACCCCGGATTTTGTATTCCAGCAATTTAAACCCTTTGCCCTTAACTTTCAGGGAAATACTTGAAGGAACTTCACCTACATGTACTTTTTTCTCGGGAAAATCAGTAAAGTGAATCGGATAAGATACCCGCGTGGAATATTCATTATCCAGTTCATTAAGAACCCAAAGAATAGAAGATATGAAAAGGAAAAAAAGAAAAATTCCTATCCGCTTGCTATAAAAAAACTTTTTTAATCTAGCATAGAAAGGATTAAGTATATTTTTCTCTTTATCTGAATCCACAGGAAAAGGTAGTTTCATAGCCCAAAGTAACGAACTTACGTGGTCATAAATTCGTTACTTTAAAGCATTAATAATTATTTCTTCTCACCGAGTTGTTGAGGATTTTGAACAATCGCGTTCTTATCAATTTTTAACTGACTTTGATCCTCTACCTCAATGATCACACTTCTTTCCTGAACCCCTATGATCTTTCCATAAATACCACCGGATGTAACAATCTTGTCACCTTTTTGTAAGGATTCGCGATATTTTCGCAACTCCTTCTGGCGTTTAACCTGGGGTCTTATCATGAATAAATAAAATACCACAATAATCAGTAACAAAGGCCACAAAGAAACTAATGGATTCTGGCCTTCCTGGGGTTGCATTAAAATTTGAAACATTTCATTCATAGTAATCTGCTTTATTTATTTAATTAGTAATCACATTTGCCTGTATTGTAAGTGTTTTCTCTCTTACCGGTGTATTCGTTTTTATCTTAACTGTCTTATATTGGTTTCCTCTCCGCCCGCGGCTATCAAACAAAACTTCCACATATCCTTCCTCTCCGGGCATTACAGGTTCTTTTTTATATTTTGGAACAGTGCAACCGCAAGCAGCATAAGCATCTTTGATAATTAATTCAGCGTCTCCCTTATTTTCAAACTCAAATGTATAGGAAACCTTTTCTCCCTGACTAATTGTTCCAAAATTATAAAAATATCTCTCAAATTCAATCTTCGGTACTCCATTTTCACGAACAGCAGATGAATCTGTTTTATTTTGTTCGTTGCCGCATCCGGTGAATATAAAGACTAATAAAAGCCGAATAATTAAGTTTTTATGTACCATAGATTAACGGCAAAATTAAAGAAATTATATTAATTTAAAGAACGTTTTTTTATTGCTCTCCAATTAAACCTCTGCCCTGTTTATTTATTTTATTCTCTTTCTTTAGATGTCCTACGATCTTATCGAGAATTCCGTTGATAAACAAATTGCTTTTTTCAGTACTGTAATATTTTGCTATTTCAATGTACTCATCCAACGTAACCCTTGTTGGAATGGAAGGAAATTCCAACAATTCATTAATTGCCATCTTCATAATGACCATATCCATAAAAGCAATTCTTTCAAAATCCCAGTTTTGGGAATTCACTTTGATCATCTCATCATACTGCTCAAAATTCAACAGGGTTTTTCTAAGCAACGTCTTTGCAAATTCACGATCATCCTCTTTTCTGAATACCGGTTGAATAAGCTCTTTAGTATCTTCTTGTTTATTAATCTTTTTTAACGATTTAATAATTAAACTAATTACAAGTTCAACTTCATCGTTCCAGTAAATACTTAGTTCTTCCAACTGTTGATAAAGCGGGTCAAATTCCGGGAGCAAACTGGAATATAATCGTATTATAAATGTCTTATCTTCTTCAAAAGATTGTTCTCCTCCCTCTATATATTCTTTGTAGACATTACTTTCGAGCATCTTCTGATAAAAATCCTTCATAAATTCCCTTTGATATCTCCATCTTAGCTTATTATTGGTCACATAACGATTTAAAGTTTCATCCTGAGCCAAAATTTTTACAAACTGATTATCCACAAACTTCATTCTTGGATTTAAATCCTCATAGGTTGGTATCTGCTTGGCCTTCGCAGTTTCTATTTTTTCTTCTGCGAAATCTCTTAATTCCACACAAAAAATCAGAAGCTTATGATACAAATCATAAAAACGGTTGATGCTGTAAAAAAGATTTTTTTCTGCTGCAGGTAAATCTTTATCTGTGGAGAAACGGGAGGCAAAAATAACCTGTAATATTTTAATTCGAAGAAGCCGTCTGGTAATCATTAAATAATACTTATTTGTTTGAATAAATTATTCTGCAAAATAAATGAAAAAATAAATGGAAAGGTAACTTTGACCGAAGTTTTTACTTTTTTATTCGTCTGCCCGCTTAATAAAAATAAAATAAAAACAAGGTGCACACAAAAACTATGATTTCCAATGCTTTTTTTAATCTGGCATTAAAAATAAAGGCCTATTTTTTAATATGAAAATACTGGATTTTTAATGAAAAAAGATATTTTTGTAAAACATTCAATGAATAATTTTTTACTTTTGAATTGTAAAGTGAAACTATAAAAAGTTATTAACGATGGACGGATACGAAAACAATGAAGATCAAGGGAAAAATGAAGATCAAGGAAAAAATGGAAGAGAAATTATTTTCTCTAAAGTCATTCGAGCAGGAAAAAGAACTTATTTTCTGGATGTGAAAGCAACAAGAAAAAATGACTACTATTTAACCATTACGGAGAGTAAGAAACGTTTCAAGCGCAACGGGAAAAGATTTTTTGAAAAACACAAAGTCTTCTTATACAAGGAAGATTTTGACAAATTCACTGAAAGCCTGGAGGAAGTAATTAATTTTATCAAAACTGAAAACCCGCAACAACAGGTTACCGAGGATGAAGTTCCGGGTGAAAAAACCACCCAGGACGAAACCAGCCCAGAAGTTAAAGAATATACTTCTAATGTAGATTTTGAAGATCTGGACGAAACAAAAGAATAACCCAAGACAAAAGGCCGGTTGCAAAACCGGCTTTTTTTACCTATTAATTTCTATCTGCCTCAATCAAATAAGGTTCAATCACATACTTATCTTTGTTGTTAAACATCTGAACAATTCCTATGCAGCCCTTGTATTAGTTGGAAATAGGGAAAAATAATACTAATTTTGTATCCTTTTAATGATAGGTTAAGTATTTAGGACGATTTATAATGAGATTATCGGAACTCCATAATAATGAAACGGGCATTATTACCAAGGTAAGAGGAAGAGGAGCGTTCAGGAAAAGGATCCTTGAAATGGGGTTTGTTAAGGGGAAACAGGTTAAAGTCATTAAAAATGCCCCCCTGAAAGATCCTATACAGTATAGCATCATGGGATATGAAATTTCACTCCGCAGAAGCGAGGCCTCCTTAATTGAAGTAATTACCAAAGAGGAAGCCAAAAATGAATATCCTAACAAGTTCAATGGAGTAATTACCGACAAACAGTTAAAAACAACTGCCAAAGAAAAGCAAAAAGTGATTAACGTGGCCCTGGTTGGTAATCCCAATTCAGGCAAAACAACGCTTTTTAATTTTGCGTCAAAATCAAAAGAGCATGTTGGTAACTATGGTGGTGTAACGATCGATTCTAAAAAAGCCACCTACAAACAGGAAGGGTACAAGTTTAATATTACCGATTTGCCGGGCACCTACTCATTATCAGCATATTCGCCTGAAGAACTTTTTGTCAGAAAACACATCCTGGGTGAAATGCCCGACATTGTGATCAATGTGATAGATTCCTCCAACCTGGAAAGGAACCTTTATCTCACAACGCAATTAATCGACATGGATATAAAAGTCATCATTGCCCTCAATATGTATGATGAACTGAAGAAGAAGGGAGATCATTTTGATTATGAGTCACTTGGAAAAATGATCGGTATACCTATCATACCCACCGTTTCTTCAAAAGGATCGGGCATTAAAAACTTATTTAAAAAAGCGATAGAGGTTTTTGAAGACAAAGATCCTACAGTTCGTCATATTCACATTAATTATGGCAACAATGTCGAGAGTGCCATCAGCAATATACAGGATGAAATATGGAAAAATCCCAGACTCACAGATATTGTTTCCTCCCGTTTTTATGCCATCAAATTATTAGAAAAAGATTCAGCCGCGGATTTCATTCTTTCAAACTGGGATAACTATACCAATATAAAAACAATAGCCCGCAAAGAAATTGAAAAAATTGAATCTCAATTTCATGAAGACAGTGAATCTATTATTACAGACGCTAAATATGGATTTATTGCAGGAGCTCTTAAAGAAACCTACAAAGGAAATATTGAAAGCAAACACCGTAAAAAAACTAACAAAATAGACAATTTCCTGACAAACAAATACCTGGGATTCCCAATTTTCATCTTCTTCATGTGGGTTATGTTTGAAGCCACCTTTAAATTGGGGAGTTATCCGATGAACTGGATTGATAACCTCATCAGTGAAACAGGTGGTTATATCGAGGGTATTATGGAAGCCGGTGCTTTAAAGAATCTCATAGTCCACGGAATTATTGATGGAGTCGGCGGCGTAATTATCTTTCTCCCAAACATTCTCATCTTATTTTTCTTTATCTCCCTCATGGAAGACAGTGGTTATATGGCCCGGGCTGCATTTATCATGGATAAAATCATGCACAAAGTGGGCCTGCATGGACAATCATTCATCCCTCTATTAATGGGATTTGGGTGTAATGTGCCTGCTATAATGTCTACCCGGACTATTAAAAACAGAAACAACCGCATTGTTACGATTCTTATCAATCCTTTTATGTCATGCAGCGCCCGTTTGCCCGTGTATGTATTGATTATCTCTGCATTTTTTCAGGAGTATTCCGGAACAATCCTTTTTGGAATCTATCTTTTTGGTATTCTTATGGCGGGCCTTGTGGCTATTATTTTCAAAAAAACCATGTTCAAAACAGATGAAGTACCCTTTGTCATGGAGCTTCCACCTTATCGTATGCCTACCCTTAAGAATTCCATCATCCACATGTGGAATAAAGGATCCCAATACATAAAAAAAATGGGTGGGGTCATTTTAGTGGCTTCTATCATTGTCTGGGCCCTGGGATATTATCCAAAAAACGAAGAGCTAACGCAAAAATACAATCAAAAGATAGAACAAACCACAAAAAAATACGATCAAAAAATAGCTGAATTATCCCCAAAAGCAAACCAACAAATAGTAAAACTAAAAACTGATAAACAATCCACACTTCAGCAACTGAAAGCGGAAAAAGCTACCAAAAAACAAGAAAATTCATACATAGGAAGAATAGGAAAAGGAATATCTCCTGTAATGAAGCCCCTGGGTTTTGACTGGAAGATGAGTGTCAGTCTCCTTTCAGGAATCGCCGCAAAAGAAATAGTCGTCAGCACCATGGGGGTTCTTTACCAGGACGAGGCTGATGCCGGGAACAACTCTGAAAAACTAATCCAGCGTTTACAAGAGACCCGATTCGAACATGGAGAAAGAAAAGGCGAAAAAGTATTTGATAAGGTAACAGCCTTGGCTTTTCTGGTTTTTATTCTGCTATATTTTCCTTGTGTAGCAGCAGTGGCAGCAATAAAAAAGGAGACGGGAAGATGGAGTCTGGCTTTATTTGCCATTCTCTACACGACAACCCTGGCATGGATATTTAGTTTTGCAGTACAACAATTAGGACAATTCTTTGTTTAAATATTATGATGATCCAGAATATAATCGCATTATTTATTGTTTTCCT
>CAZWHH010000042.1:0-1572 GCA_964633615.1 uncultured Bacteroidales bacterium
TTATTACTCATAGCGTAATGAATTCACCGGATTTACTTTTGCGGCAGAATAAGCCTTGTAAAATACTGTCGTCAGGGCAATAATCAGTGTAAGAACAGAAGCCAGGATAAAATACAAAAGATTAATATCTACGTGATATGCAAAATTCTGCAGCCATTTTTCTAATAAGAAATAGACAAGGGGCCAGGCAATTATATTTGAGAATAAAACCCATTTAAGAAACTGAGAAGACAACATGACGATAATCTTTGGAGATGATGCTCCAATGGCTTTACGGATTCCAATTTCTTTGGTCCGTCGCTCTGTCATAAATGAAGCCAGTCCAAACAATCCCATACAAGCAATAAAAATAGCAAGCAAAGTGAATAGGGTAAACATTTTTCTCATCCGGAATTCATCCCGGTAATTTGAATCAAACTCGTTGTCGAGAAAACTATATTCAAAAGTAAAATTCGGGGCATACTTTTTTATTATTCTTTTTGTTTTTTCAATTGATTGGCGGATATCTGCCTGATCACTTAACCGGATAAACAGATTATTTGAGGATTCCGGGTTATAAAGAAAAACCATGGGAAGAATTTTCTTTTTCATTGACTTATAATGAAAATCCTTCATAACTCCAATAATCTTTCCAGATCGCTCACCCTCCATATCGGTCATTAAAATTTCCTTGCCAATAGCCTCTTCTGCAGAAGTAAAATTAAGCTTTTTGATCGCTGTTTCGTTCAACACAAAAGCTTCATCCCTGTCTGTTCCGAATTCACGGGAATAATTCCTGCCTGCCAGAAGTTCTATATTTACTGTGGGTATGAACTCCTCATCTACATGCATTATTTTTATATTTTCCCCTTCCTTTCTATTCATCTTAGGTGTTCTGTACAAACGATCCCCGAATTCCTTTGCTCCAAAAATCTTATTGGCTTTACCAATTTGTTCAAAAGCCGGCATTTTACTCAACTCTTCCTGCACGCTTTCTATTTTTTGCTGCAATTCCTGCTCCTTTGCAGGAACTGTAAGAACACGCTTCTTATCAAACCCCGGATATTTGTTTACCATATATTGCAGTTGATTATTCATGGTAAAAACCGAAATAATTAATCCGATAGAAATAGCAAATTGAAGAATGACAAGGCCTTTTCTTACAAACCCCGCCCGTTTGTTATGAGAAGAATTGCCTTTTTGTTTTAATATTGCAGCAGGACGAAAGGAAGAAATCTGAAAAGCTGGATAAAGTCCGGCCAGCACACCTACACTTAATGCAAATCCTATAAGAACAAGAATAACCAATGGATCTGAAAAATAGCCTATGGAAAGGTTGCGATCCAGGTAACTATTAAATGAAGGCATTACACTTTCAATAATAACCAAAGCAAAAAGCAATGAAATCAAGGAAAGCAAAACCGATTCGGTAACGAACTGAATAATTACTTTTTGCCGGTCTGCACCAAATATTTTCCGCAGGCTTACTTCTTTTGATCTTGTAAGCGATTTAGCAGTTGAAAGATTAATATAGTTTATACAGGCTATGATCAATATTAAAAGGGCTATTGCACCGGCAGTGTATAGCTTGTT
>CAZWHH010000042.1:1672-11437 GCA_964633615.1 uncultured Bacteroidales bacterium
ACCGTCTCATAGGAAACCAGCATATTGGTTTGAAGATGGGAGTTATCCGGAAAGTCCTCCATCAAACCTGTCACCTGCAATTGCACAGTTTCCCCCTGAATTTGGGTCTCAATAGACTCCCCTATTACATCGGTTGTTCCAAAATACTTTTCTGCAGTAGCATTTGTTAATACAACAGAATTTGGCGAGGCCAATGCTTTTTCCTCATCTCCCTTAATAAGAGAAAAAGAAAAAATCTCAAAGAATTCATTGTCCACCAGATAATAGGCCTGTTCATGATAATGATTCCTATGATCCTTCATCAGTGACTCGAGATCCCAAACTCTTGTATACCTTCTAATTTCCGGAAATTCTTTTGCAAGTGCTTGTACAATCATATGATTTGTAATGGGCGAATGAAAATCCATCGTATGAAATATGCGCTCTACTCTGTATATTCGATCACCCTTGTCATGAAACTTATCATAACTCATCTCATGCTTTAAATAAAGTCCGATTAAAATAGTACAGGTCAACCCAATGGTTAATCCTAGTACGTTAACCAAAGATAAGATCTTGTGTTTGGAAATATTTCGAAAGGCTGTTTTAATATAATTTCGGATCATGGCTCTAAATTTAATGAATATTTCTTTACACTTCTTCATCAATACTTATACCAAACTCCTTTAAAACCTCATTATCATATATTTAATATAATTCACTTAAAATTTTCACTCATTGTTTGTCAAAAAGTTTTACCTTTATGTAAAATTTTTTGACATTCTTAATGAAAAATACAAACAAAATTCTCATTGTAGATGATGACAAAGGCATTCTAAGGTCTCTGGAAATGCTTTTAGAGGATAAATACCAGGCAGTTCATAGCATATCAAACCCCAATCTGATCCCGGAATCCATAAAAAAATTTCAGCCCGATATTATTTTACTGGATATGAATTTTACGGCCGGGAATAACATGGGAAATGAAGGTTTGTATTGGCTCCGCGAAATAAAGAAAATTTCTGAAAACAGGACTGTGATCCTAATTACTGCCTATGGAGATATAGATTTAGCTGTAAAAGGCATGAAAGAGGGTGCCATGGATTTTGTGGTAAAACCCTGGAACAACGAAAAGCTAATCAGCACATTAAATGCTGCAGCAAAATACCACGAAAGTCAGAATACAATTAAAGACCTGAACAAGCAGAAAGAATATCTCAGTGCAGAATTAAACAGGAGTGATTTCGAGATCATAGGAAAATCATCCAAAATGCAGGAAGTACTGAAGGTAACTGAAAAAGTAGCTAAAACACCTGCCAATATTTTAATTACAGGGGAGAACGGAACAGGGAAAGAACTCATTGCAAAAAAAATACATAATTCCTCTAAGCGTGTTAACGCCCCACTGATCAACGTGGATCTCACCACGATAAATCCATCGCTTTTCGAGAGCGAATTATTTGGTCATAAAAAAGGAGCTTTTACTGATGCCAAAAAGGATCGCTCAGGAAGATTTCAATTGGCAGATGGAGGCACCCTTTTCCTGGACGAAATAGGGAATCTATCCATGAAGATGCAGGCTAAAATTCTCAATGTATTGCAAAATCGTTTGATCACACCGGTAGGTGCTGAAAAACCCTTCCCTGTTGACATTCGTCTGATTTGTGCCACCAATAAAAACTTACCGGAAGAAATTGAGAAAGGATATTTCAGAGAAGACCTGTTTTACAGAATTAATACGATACATATTGAAGTACCCCCTTTAAGAGAGAGGGAAAACGATATTGAATTGCTTGCGGATTATTACCTTAAGCATTATAAGAATAAATACCAGCGACCCAATTTATATTTTGCAGAGAATGTAACAAATAAGTTATACCAATACCACTGGCCGGGGAATGTTCGCGAATTACAACATGCCGTTGAAAAAGCAGTTATTTTGACTGAATCAGATCGAATTGAAAAAGATAGTTTCTTCTTTAATTCACGCACAAATGAATCTAAAGAAAAAGAGTGGCCCCGAAAATTTGAGGAGATTGAGAAAAAAGCAATTTTACGATCCATTGCAAATAATGAAGGAAAACTTATTGATGCTGCTAAAGAGCTGGGTATAACGAGACAAACCCTCTACAATAAACTGAAAAAATACAACATCCGAAATTCATAGCCAGTAAAACTGAGGAAACATGATCAATAAGAAATTCTACATAAATATCATCGTTCGCATCCTTCTTATTATTGGTATTTCCATTATCATGGCAATCAATTTGTTTGAATATGAAAAACTGTTCACTGTATTAGCCTGCGGCATTGGCTTGTTTATCCTGGGATATGATCTGTTGAGATATACCAATAAAATGAACAGGGATTTGCTCTCTTTTTTTGAAGCCCTGAAATATGAAGACCATTCATTTGGACTGAAAAAAATGAATGTTCCGGGTTTTCAAAAAATGTCTGCTTACATGAAGGAATTGAACGATCAACTTTCAAGTATTAAAATTGAAAACGAAGTCCAGGCCGGTTATCTCGACAGCATTGTAGAGCATATTCAAGTCGGATTGTTAGCTGCCCATCCTTCAGGAAAAATAGAATTTTTTAACACTGCGGCACAAAAAATTCTTCATATCCATAAAATTAACGATTTAAATACGATCCGAAAGAAATATCCTGTATTTGGTACCATTCTGAAAAATTTAAAACCCGGTGCACAAAAACTGGTTACATTATACACGGATCAAGGTACGAAACATTTAGCGGTAAGAGCTACCGCTTTCCGATCCAATCAAGGGGTATTAAATTTGTTTTCTTTTCAGAACGTAGAAGCAGAGGTTGAAGAAACCGAAATTGAAACCTGGAAGAAACTGATCCGTGTCCTTACTCATGAAATTAATAACTCCATCACTCCCATTTACTCTTTGTCCGACTCCCTAAAAAAAAGAATTGAAGAAAAACAGTCAAATCCGGATTCGTCACAAGCTAATGATAAGGTAAAAGAAGGCCTGGAGATTATTCAACAAAGAAGTTTTAATTTACTCGAATTTGTGGAAAAATTCCGAAGTCTCACCCCAAAAGGAAACCTGAAGAAAGAACATTTTTCAGTTCAGGAGCTATTTTACAGATTAAAAATACTGATGCCCGAATTTTCCACGGCAATTACCAAAATTCAAATTGTATCGAAGGTTATCCCCGAAAATCTTGAGTTATACGCTGACCGGAAATACATTGAACAGGTATTGATCAATCTTATTAAAAATGCCATAGAAGCATCTTACGATAATCCTGAACCACTCATCAAATTAAGAGCATTTCGGGAAAACGGGAATACAATGCTTTACATTACAGACAACGGCAAAGGAATCTCAAATGATGAAACTGACAAAATTTTTATTCCGTTCTATACAACCAAAAAAACGGGGTCCGGAATTGGCCTGAGCCTCTCACGCCAAATCATGAAAATGCACAACGGAAATATCTCAATACATTCTGAAAAAGGAAAAGGAACCCGGATTATTTTAAAGTTTTAACTAAAGGTCTGGAAATTGATCTGTTCCATTACTCATCAAGGCAATAACGGAGGCTGTCTAAAAAGGAATTAAACAATATTTTTAGCAACTTTTTTCCTTTGGCTTCAAACATATAAGGGTCAGGGGTAAAACCTGATTTTCAGTAAATCTTTATGAACGACTTTTTAGACAGCATCTCTTTAAAAATATTTTATTTTTTTTGTAATAATTTCTGTTTAAACAATACTTTATTAGAAACTGATCATTTATGAAATCGGATAAAAAAGAATTTCTTAAGATTATATCTAATTACCAGGGTATATTGTATAAAGTCAGTTTAGTTTACTTTAAAAGCAAAGCGGACAGAGAAGATAATTTTCAGGAAATCGTTTACCAACTATGGAAATCCTATCCGAATTTACAAAAAACAAAAAGTATTGGTTCATGGATTTATGCGGTGTCGATTAACACTTCAATCTCAAGAGTTAAAAAAGAGTCACGAATTGAATACAGAGAAAAAGTACCCGAAGTGCCTGATCATTTCAATAACCTGATTGATAAAATATCAAAGAATGAATCATTGGAATTATTATTAGATGCAATCCATAATCTAAATGAAATCGACAAATCTATTATGCTATTATACCTGGAAGAAAAGAGTTATGACGAAATAGCAGAAATCATTGGGATTACAAAATCAAATGTCGGTGTACGGATCAACAGGGCTAAAAAAATATTAAAACAAAATTTAAAAAACTCAAGTTATGGGAACTATTGAAAATAAAGAATTGCAAAAGATATGGAAACGTGTTGATACCGAAAGCAATCAGAAATCCAAAGATGAACTGAATTTATTACTTGCTTCAAAAGCGAAACAAACTATTAATAAGTATATAGTTATGATTGGGCTTTCAATTGCTATTTGTCTTGGACTAATAACCTGGTTGATTATAGCTTCACTCAACCGACAAAATGATCTGATATATTTAATAAATAATGCAACACTTGGAGTCATTATTTTCATCTCATTTATTTACTACTTGTCTTCATTTTATAAATTGCAAAATAAAAGATACAATCACTCATTAAAAGGCTGGCTGGAAGCAAGAGTTAAAATACTATCCGTTTGGTTAAACGGAAGGTTTAGTAAACTGGAATTCTATCTGTTTCCGCTACTATTCATTCTGACATTTTTATCAATCCATGTTTACTCTGCGGATCTGAATTTCATGGAAGTCTTTAAATCGGAAAAATTTCTGGAAGAAGATATATGGGGCATGATAGTTTTCACACCTATAGTACTTGCCGGTGGATTTTACACTTTGATAAAAACCCGTAAATACTGCTTGAAAAATCTTGCATTCCTCAGGAACTTGCACGATCGCCTTTGCAATATGAGTTAGGGTATGCTGAAAAACACAAAATAAACTTATAATGAGTTTTCAGTAAACCCTGGTTAGCTCGAAGCTATATAGGAGGGCATGGGATACCGGGGTATTTCGACAGATCCGTTCTAAAAAAAACAGCAACCCATTTTATTCATCAGAATCATTACAATCACATATATCTTCAAGTTTATCCAGGTTTTTGTTATACACGTCCATAGCCCTTCGACTCATCCCCATGCTGGAGAATCCCCCATCGTGATATAAATTTTGCATAGTGACCTTCCTTGTAAGATCGGAGAACATAGCAATACAATAATCAGCACACTCTTCCGCGTTGGCATTTCCAACGGGCGACATTCTGTTTGAAAAATCCATCAGGCCTTCAAAACCCATCACTCCTGATCCAGCGGTTGTTGCAGTAGGAGATTGTGAGATCGTATTAATTCTGATTTTTTTCTCTCTTCCGTAAATGTAACCAAAGCTTCTGGCAATTGATTCCAGCAATGCTTTGGCATCAGCCATGTCATTATAGCCATACAAAGTTCTCTGGGCAGCCACATAAGAAAGTGCTATAACAGAACCCCATTCCTTTATGGCATCTTTTTTTCGGGCAAGCTGTAAAATTTTATGAAATGAAATGGCTGATATATCGAGTGTTTTAAGAAAATAGTCGTAATTGACATCATCATAAGTTTTTCCCTTCCTTACATTAGGAGACATACCGATAGAGTGTAAAATAAAATCTATTTTACCACCAAAATGATCCATCG
Source organism: uncultured Bacteroidales bacterium (assembly GCA_964633615.1). GTDB lineage: Bacteria > Bacteroidota > Bacteroidia > Bacteroidales > UBA12077 > JAGXLC01. The sequence continues at coordinate 7,313 of CAZWHH010000042.1, forward strand.
TTTTAGTTAAGAGCGCATCAAGATCTTCCAATTTCGTAGCATCCGCGGGGATAACAACTGAGTTTAATTTTTCTGCCAAATCATTCACATTGCCCATTCTCACAGCAGCCGGGGCATTGGTCAACACAACTTCTGCTCCCTGCTCATGTGCTTTATCTGCTACCTGCCATGCAATTGATTTTTCATTCAGGGCTCCGAAAATGAGTCCTTTTTTACCCTTTAATAAATCATTAGCCATATCTGTATATTTTATCCTTATACAAACAAATCAAATAATTGTTTGTTTTAAATCACCTCAGGATTTATTTAAAAATTCTTTTGCATGTTGCAGAGAGGTTTCTGTGAGTTGCTCTCCACTCAGCATTTTGGCAATTTCCTGTAGACGGTCATCATCACTTAATTCGCTAATATCTGTATAGGTCTGATCTTTTTTATCACTTTTATAAACCAGATAATGGTGATGTCCTTTACTTGCAATCTGGGGGAGGTGAGTAATATTAATTACCTGCATATTGTGAGCCATTTGCTCCATTATAGTTCCCATTTTATCGGCAATATCCCCGGAGGTTCCACTATCAATTTCATCAAAAATAATAGTAGGAAGAGCTGTTTTTTCGGCAATTAATGCCTTAAGGGTTAACATCAAACGAGAAAGTTCGCCACCAGATGCCACTTTAGCAATATCTTCCGGGGGCACATTTTTATTTGCTGAGAAAAGAAACTGAATTTCATCTTTTCCATAGGGTGAAAAATCGGATAATTCCTCTTGTTTTATTTCAAAGGTCGCGTTTTGAATCCCCAGATCTTTCAGCATTGAGGTTATTCTTTTTTTTAGGGGAGCAAAAGAGTGATTCCTTTTCTCTGATAATTCTCCTGCCAGTTTGTCCAGTTCCTGCTCCTTATTGTCTAATTGTTTTTTCAACTCATCCAGTTCAAAATCCGCGTTATTGATCCCGTCGATTTTCTTTTCCAGGTTTTCTTTTACTTTAATTAATTCATCCACAGAAGATACTTTGTGCTTATGCTCCAGATCATAAATATCATCCAGTCTTTGTCTTATAAATTCAAGCCTTTCCGGGTTATATTCAACCGACTCATTCATTAATTCAATCTCACCGGCCAGGTCCTGCAACTCAATATAAGAAGACTCCAGTCTGCTATTCACATCTTTCACCCCGGAAAAAAAATCCACTATCTTTTTAATGTTGTCCACGGCTTCTTTCAATTGAGAAAGGACTGATACTTCTTCGTTATTCAACAAATGGTGTGATGAAGACAGATTATATTTTATATCCTCGGTATGATTTAAAGTTTCAACTTCATTTTCCAGTTCTTCTTGCTCTCCGTGAACCAGATTCATTTCTTCAAGTTTTTCAAACTGATATTGAAAATAATCCAGTTCGTTCTTGTTCTTTTCAGCTAACTCCTTCCTGTCCTGGTATTCTTTCTGTAATTCCTTATATTTTTTATAGTGTCCCTGGTATTTTTCCAGTAAACTTTTGTTTGATGCATAAGAATCAATCACATTTAACTGAAAAAGATTATCCTGCAAAAACAGGTTATGGTGCTGCGAGTGAATATCTACCAGTTGTTCACCTATCTCTTTCAATAATTTAATATTGACAGGTGTATCATTAATAAAAGCCCTGGATTTCCCTTTATTGTTTATTTCCCTCCTGATGATCGTTTCATCGTCGTAATCAATATCATTTCTTTTAAATACAGTCTTTAAATCATACTGATCAATTAAAAAATGAGCTTCTATGATACATTTATTGTCAGTATTTTTAAGCATGCTGGTATCTGCACGATTTCCAAGAATTAAAGAAAGGGCTCCTATCAGTATTGATTTTCCGGCCCCGGTTTCTCCGGTTATAGTTAGAAATCCAGGATAAAAATCAATATCAATGTGATCAATAAGGGCATAATTCTTTATTTTCAGTCTTTGAAGCATAATGCCTTAATTAATTAATAAATATATGATAAAATTCCTGTAAAATTAACAATTAAAAAGTAAGTAAGAATAATTTCTTTAATCTGTTTTTAGTTTGTTATCTTATCATACTTATCGGAATGCGAAGGGTCTATTTCTGATAGCATACCGGCAACACGGTCAGATATACTTGAAGAACCTTCAGAGTATATATTCACAAATTCATCCGATTTGGCTTCAATAACAAGTTTCATAAAAAATAAATAGGAATCAGGTTTTTCTCTGTGTACATCTCTCAGGAGTTCAATAGACTCTGCAACATTGGATCTTGCTTTGGAAGGTTCCTCAAACATTTTATCCAACCCTTGCCTGTGATACTGATATAAAAATCTGCGGACTTTTTTATAATCGGCATCAAGCATATTTTCCACCAGCCAATACCTGTTTCTCCTGTCTTCATAAGCCTTCCAGCCCTTATACCTGGCGCTTTGAGCATTACTAACTATTTGCTGGGCTTTTTGGTAGAATTCTCTTCCACCATATAACGAAAATGAATCATAATCCAGTCCAATAATAATATACGCGTAGTAAGCGAGAATTGAGGTGAGATTATTTTTGTGAGTTGTCATATCAAACTCCAGTGGCTCTCCCTGTACATATCTAAATCTTAAATTGTTATCTTTGTAATTGATCATTGCAGAATTATAGGAAGAATTAAAAACCGGCCTTCTTGAACTAACTTGTATATAACCTCTAAACTCATCTCCTGATCTTTCTTGTATATTCAGCATAATTTTACACTCAATTCGTTCCTGGTTGGTAAAATTATCTTCGGTCCATATTCTATTATTCAGAAACTCATATGCCTGATTTTGCAGATCCCGAAAGACCTCTCGGTTTGTTCCCTGAATTTTACTGGAGATTACCTGCACATTACAATTTAATTCCTGGGCATTGAGGGATGCTACCAGGAGGACAAGAAATAATGCAGCTATTTGATGTTTAAATTTAAAGATCATTAAAAAGTTCAATTATTTTATCCACAATATCTTTAGCAACTTCTTTCTTATGCTTTAACTGAAAATTTTGTTGTTTATTATCTTTACCGATAATTGTTATTTTATTTGTATCATATTGAAATCCTGCTCCTTTCTCTCTCAGTGAATTGAGTACAATAAAATCCAGATTTTTTTTTGATATTTTCTTTTCAGCATTTTCAATCTCATTTTGGGTTTCAAGTGCAAACCCAACCAAAATCTGGTCCTCTCTTTTATTTTCTCCAAGGTAACAAGCTATATCTTTAGTTGGTTCAAGCTGTATATTCCAGTCATCTTTTCCTCTTTTTACTTTCTGATCATGTGTACTTTTAGGTTTGAAATCACTCACTGCTGCAGTTAAAACGGCACCATCAGAATCTTTAAAAAGCGATGTTGTTTTAGAAAACATATCATTGGCAGAAGTCACGTTTGAAACCACTATATTCGGGTGTGTTACAGTTATATTTGAGGGGCCTAGAACCAGTTGCACCAGCGCTCCTTCATCTGCTAATGTTTCTGCAACTGCCACACCCATCTTACCCGATGAATAGTTCCCTATATATCTGATTGGATCTATAAGTTCATAGGTAGGACCGGCTGTAACTACAATTTTTTTATTTTGGAGTTTTTTTTTTGAAGAAAAATAATTGCAGACTTTCTCAACAATTATTTCAGGTTCTTCCATACGTCCTTTACCTGACAAACCGCTCGCCAGCTCACCAGACGAGGGCTCGATAATGAGGTTTCCATAAGACCTTAAAGTCTCAATATTAGTCAGGTTTGCCGGATGTTTATACATATCCAGATCCATAGCCGGTGCGATCATCACATCACATTTGGCAGACAAATAGGTGGTTAACAACAAATTATCGGCTATTCCATGTGCCATTTTACCCATTGTATTGGCTGTAGCAGGGGCAATAAGGTATAGATCAGCCCATTCTCCCAGATCAACATGACTGTTCCAATCCCCGTTTTCCGGATTAAAAAAATCGACAAGAATAGGATTCTTAGATAATGTGGCCATAGTCAAAGGCGTAATAAACTCCTTTGCATATTCTGTCATAAGAACCTGTACTCCGGCTCCGTTCTTAACCAGTAACCTTACAAGCATAGCAGCCTTATAAGCTGCTATACTACCTGTTATGCCGAGTA
>CAZWHH010000043.1:0-11353 GCA_964633615.1 uncultured Bacteroidales bacterium
ATTTTGATTATTGTTTTTTGCAGATTATTTGATTATCGTATTTTAAATTGATGACTAGATATTGATTCCAACCGACATTGTTTAATCCTTTTTTATAAAATACCCGCAAGTTTCTCATCTTTTCCCTGAAATTTTCATAAGGCCCCAGTTTGATCAGATGCGCACCCACCCTGGGAATCAGTTCATATTCACCCTCTTTGGTAAGGTAGATCTGCTCGATCTGTGATTTCCAGAAAGGATCTGAATTAATGAATTTGGCCATGCTGAAAATTTCACATATTGAATTATTTCTTTGTGTATCCATTTTATCAGGGCATTTTAACCAGTTTGTACGTGGAATTTCAAAAAACTCGTAAATGGAGCCACTTGCCACAAGTACATGAGAAGCATAATAAGACGAGAGCGTGATAATCGCTCCTTCCCTGTCAAGGTAATAGTTTTGTCCTTTGTGATTTATTACCCGGACAATGGGGTTTCTCTGGTCTATTTCAATGTGAAGTATACCGGTTCCTGTGAAGTAGACTTCTGTATTTTTAATGATGGGTTTATTTGTGATTGTCTCTTCAAGTTTTTTTATGTTTACTTTTTTTATTGGCTGACCAAGCACTTTTTGGTCAAGATCATGGATAAAGTGGGCAATGTATTTTTCAGAGACGAATTTATCTTCCAGGCTGTCATTGATATGGACTTGTATTTTGCTGCAAATATTTCCACTCCTTTTTTCTGATGCAAAAGCCAGGGCAATTACCAGGTAAGCCAGTAATGCAATCCATATTCCTATTTGCTGCAGTTTTTTCATTTTATGGAGTCCTTTTTTTCTATCGTTTGCTTTAAAGTTTCTGTTAACTGGTCAATATCTCCGGCTCCCATTGTGAGTAAAATTTCCGGATCTTTATGTTTTATTTGCTTTATTAATGATTCCTTTGTCAATAAATTTTTGTTTGGGTTGTTAATTGATTGAAGTATCAGTTCCGAGGACACCCCTTCAATCGGTTTTTCTCTTGCCGGATATATGTCTAACAGGATAATTTCATCGAGGGGTTCGAGTACCCTGGCGAATTCTTTGTAAAAATGCTGGGTTCTGCTGTACAGATGAGGCTGAAATACACCTGTTAATTTTTTTCCTGGGAAAAATGCTTTTACTGAACGGATTGTATAATCTATCTCTTGTGGCAGATGTGCATAGTCATCGATATATATCCTGTTGGCCGATTGATATTGTATGTCGAACCTGCGTTCTATTCCTTTGAAAGTTGATAGTGCATGCTTAATTTTTGCAGTGGGTATGCTATAGAGGAAAGCCATGGCTGCTGAAGCAATAGCATTTTCAATATTAACCAGTCCCGGGATACCCAGTTCAATCTGTTCGATTGTTTTTACAGGGGTTACCAGGCTAAACACGTATTTTCCCTTTTCTATTTTGATATTTTTTGCATAGAAATCTGCCTCCTCATCAAGGGAATATGAATAAATACTAATAGTTGACGGAATGCGCAGTTTCCTTTTCAAGTCTTTTTTTAGCAGCAGAATCCCATGATTTGGCAGTTTGCCTATTAATTCCTCAAAAGCGCTTAGCAGTGATGATTTGTTTTTGTAGATATCCAGATGATCCTCATCTATAGAGGTAATGATAAGAGCAAACGGCTGTAACTTCAGGAAAGACCTGTCAAACTCGTCAGCTTCCATAATTACCTTGTCGGATTTTGGGGTTGTAATGAGATTCGACTGGTAATTTTTTGCGATACCACCCAGAAAAGCATTCACTCCTTCATGCTCGCTGAAAATGTGCGACATGATGCTTGAAACAGAGGTTTTGCCATGCGTTCCGCTCACAGCTATGCAATGCTGATCTTTTGAAATCAATCCCAGTACTTCCGATCTCTTGAGGAGGGTAAAAGGGTGATCTTTGAAATAATTGAATTCATTATGATTTTCTGGTATGGCAGGAGTATAAACAATCAGGGTGTCTTCCGGGTTTTCTTTATAGGTTTTCGGTATCAGTTTGATGTGATCATTATAATGTATTTTGATGCCTTCTTCTTCGAGCTTATCGGTTAAAGGTTTTTTAAGTTTATCATAACCGGCTACTGCTTTGCCCATATTATTGAAATATCTTGCCAGGGCACTCATTCCAATGCCTCCAATGCCAATAAAATAGACCCTATGTATCTGATTTACATCCATTTATCTGTTTGTCAGTTTTATTACTTCTTCCGCTATTATTTTTGCTGAATCGGGTTTTCCTATTGTTGCTATATTGATTGAAAGGTTGCTTCTTTTTTCCTCATCATTTATAATACTCAGGACCTCGGGCCATAATTTTTCCCTGGCTTCATAATCCTTAATCATTATGGCGGCATTCTTGCTTACCAGCGATTGTGCATTCCTTGTCTGGTGATCTTCTGCTACATTGGGAGAAGGCACCAATATCACGGGTTTTTTCACAAGCGCTAACTCGGAAATGGTTCCCGCCCCTGCCCTGGAGATAATGACATCGGCCAGAGAATAAGCCAGGTCCATCCGGTTGATAAAAGCCTGTAATTTCACATTGTTCAGTTGATGTTTTTGTAAAGCCTCTTTTGCTTTCTCGTGATAGTTTTTTCCACATTGCCAGAGTAGTTGTATATCGTCTCTTTTCAGATTTTCCAGGTGAAGGATCATGCTGTTGTTGATTGATCCTGCCCCGAGACTGCCCCCAATGGCCAGGATTGTTTTTTTCCCGGGCTCCAGGTTAAAATAATCAAGGGCTTCGTTCTTCTTGTCTGTTGCCGGGATTAATTCTTTTCTTACCGGGTTTCCTGTGAGGATGATCTTTTCTTCAGGAAAATATTTTTCCATTCCTTCATAGGCTACGCATATTTTTTCAGCTTTTTTAGCCAGCAGGCGATTGGTTATTCCTGCATAAGAGTTTTGTTCCTGAATAAGGGTTGGAATGCCTTTTTTGTTTGCCACGCGAAGTACTGGTCCACTGGCATATCCACCTACACCAACGACTGCCTGTGGTTTGAAGTCTTTAATAATTCTACGTGACAAAGAAAGGCTTTTCAGCAATTTAAAAGGCAGCGCCAGGTTTTTGATGGAAAATTTTCTTTGGATGCCACTGATTGGTAATCCCACAATATCAAAACCGGCTTCCGGCACCTTTTCCATCTCCAGCCTGTTCCTGGCTCCGACGAACAGTAATTTTGCAGAAGGTTTTATCTCTTTTATTGCATTAGCGATTGAAAGAGCAGGGAATACATGACCTCCGGTACCTCCTCCACTAATGATGATATGTATGTTTTGTTTATCCATTGTCTTTCAATACTTTTTTTGTGATTTGGGGTTCATCGACTGAACGGCTGACGCTTAGAATTATACCAATCGCGATACTGGTAAAAAGTAATGACGAACCACCCATACTAACAAACGGGAGGGTTTGCCCGGTCACTGGAAACAAGTGTACAGTGACACCCATATTTATAAATGCCTGAAATACCAGGAGAAGAGTCAGTCCGAAAGCCAGAAATGCCCCGAAAGTCCGGTTGCTTTTCTTTACAATGACTCCTGCCCTGTAAAGCAGGAAGAGATATAGGAAAAGGATGACCAATCCGCCCATAAATCCATATTCTTCAATAATGATTGCGTAGATAAAATCTGAATAGGCATAGGGGATAAAATCTCTCTGTGTACTATTTCCCGGACCTTTTCCGAAGAATCCCCCTGTGGCGATGGCTATTTTTGCCTGTTCCACCTGGTAATTGTTTTCATTTTCACCTTCAAAGAATGATTCTATGCGGTTTTCCCACGTTGCAATTCTTCCTTTCTTTCCGGTGAGTATCATGCCGCTTACCAGGATGGCTATGAAAAACAGACTCACAATAAGGAATCCACCAATATATTTTAATTTGATTCGACCTACGAACATTAGAATTAGCGCTGTTGCAAATAATATTAAGGAAGTGGACAAGTTCGCAGGTAGTATAAGTCCGCAGATAATGAGGGTAGGGACAAACAGATTTCCTAACACCTCTTTTGTTTGGTTGATCTTGTGCTGTTTGAGTGATAGCACCCTTGCAATATACATGATGAGGGCCAGTTTGGCAAAGTCAGATGTTTGCACTGTTAATCCAATTCCCGGAAATGTGAGCCATCTTTTTGCTTCATTAAAACTTGTACCCATGGCCAGGGTAAGCAGGAGCAAGATAAAGGCAATAAAAACAAATAATTGTGAGAGCCTTGAATAATACTTATAGTGGATATTATGCATGATGAAGATAATGATAAAACTCAGCAATAATAGTGAGAAATGCTTCAACACATAATAAGTTGTACCCGGATTTTGTGACTTATAAGCGAGGCTCCCGGTAGAACTATAAACAGCCAAAAGGGATAGTAATGAAAGCAATATTACGACCCCCCAGATGATGCCGTCTCCTTTAAAGTATTTATTTATCAGGTCTCTCAGGCTCATAGGTTTTTTACCGCTTTTTTAAACTGGTTGCCTCTTTCTTCATAATTTTCAAACAGGTCAAAGCTTGCACAGGCAGGGGAGAGCAATACCGTATCTCCCTTTTTACCAATGTAATACGCTGTTCTTACTGCCTCATCAGCTGTTTTTGTATCCACGATGGTTTCAACAATATCTTTGAATGAATCGTGGATTTTTTGGTTATCAATTCCCAGGCAGATGATGGCTTTGACTTTTTGTTTCACCAGGTCAAGCAGGGATGAATAATCATTTCCTTTGTCGAGACCCCCGGCAATCCATATCACATTCTCCGGCATGCTTTCTAGGGCATACCAGGTAGAGTTGACATTTGTTGCTTTAGAATCATTGATGAATTTGATGCCATGGATCTTCAGTACATCCTCAAGGCGATGTTCCACACCCTGGAAATTGGTTAGACTTTCCCGGATAATATCTTTCCTTATGTCCAATGCTTTTGCAGCGATACCTGCTGCCATAGAGTTGTAGGCATTGTGTTTTCCTCTTAGCGCTAAATCGTTTATTGCCATAGTGTATGGGTTGTTTTTATAATTTATGGTTAATGTTTCGTTTTCTATATAAGCTCCCTGTTCCTGTTTATATTGAATTGAAAAAGTTGCCTTTGCCGCAGGAGTACTGCGTTTTTGCATTTCTAAGTTTGTTATTTCGTCATCTGCATTGTAAATAAGCAGGTTGTTTTTTGTAAGGTTTTGAAGAATTCTGAATTTTGATTTCACATAGTTTTCTAATTTGTGATCATACCGGTCGAGATGATCCGGTGTAATGTTAAGCAGGACAGCAACATCAGGTTTAAAATGGTATATTCCGTCAAGTTGAAAAGAACTTAATTCAATCACGTAGTAATCATAATTTTCTGTGGCTACCTGCAGGGCAAAACTATTTCCTACATTTCCTGCCAGGCCGACTTTTAATCCTGCATTTTTCAGGATATAATAAGTTAGTTTGGTGGTGGTCGTTTTTCCATTGCTGCCGGTGATGCAAATAGTGAATGCATTGGTAAATCTTCCGGCAAATTCAATTTCGGAAATGACAGGGATTTTATTAGCAACAGCCTGTTTAACAATTCCTGCATTTTCAGGTATACCCGGACTTTTTATTATCTCATCTGCCTTTAATATTTTATCTGCAGTATGTTTTTCTTCTTCAAAAAGGATGTCTTGCTCACGCAGGGTCTTCTTGTATTGCTCTTTGATAATTCCTTTGTCAGAGACAAATACTTTATAGCCCTGTTTTTTTGCCAAAACAGCAGAACCAGTTCCACTTTCACCTGCGCCCAATATGACAGCTTTCTTGTTCATCCTTATCGTATTTTTAATGTAACGATTGTTATTATAGCCAGCATTATACCTATAATCATAAACCGGGTTACTATTTTGGGTTCCGGATATCCTTTCTTCTGATAGTGATGATGCAACGGGGACATTTTAAATATTCGCCTGCCTTCGCCGTATTTTCTTTTGGTATATTTGAAATAGAATACCTGTATCATCACAGAAATACTTTCAACAAAGAATATTCCGCATAAAACAGGGATCAGCAGTTCTTTTCTTATAATAATTGCATAAACCGCAATAATGCCTCCGATTGCCAGGCTTCCTGTATCACCCATAAATACCTGGGCCGGATAAGAATTGTACCACATAAAGCCAATGGTAGCCCCGATAAAGGCGCTGACATAGATGACTAATTCTCCGGAATACGGAATATACATTATATTCAGATAGTCTGCATAGATCATATTTCCCGAGACATAGGCCAGTATCCCTAATGTGGCTCCAATGATGGCCGAAGTTCCTGTAGCTAACCCGTCAAGTCCGTCGGTTAGGTTTGCACTGTTAGAAACAGCCGTGACAATTAGAATCGTTACAATGACAAAAGCAATCCAGGCGAGTTTTTCTTTATGTTTACCGGCAAAGCCCACCAGGTATTCATAATCAAACTCGTTGTTTTTAAAAAAAGGGATTGTTGTTATGGTTGATTTTTCAGAATTATCAAACAGATAGGGGGCCCGGTCTTTGTTTCCCATGTTTTCAATTTCCTTTGAAAGGCTTGTTTGCTGGATCTCTTTTTCTGTCAGATTTCTTCGAACGACTGCATCGTCACTGATATATAGAGTAATTCCTACAATTAATCCTAAAATTACCTGCCCTGCTATTTTAAATTTTCCCGCGAGTCCTTTTTTATTCTTTTTAAATATTTTTATGTAATCGTCTATGAATCCTACACTTCCAAGCCATATAGTTGTAATAAGCATGAGGATTATATAAATATTTGTAAGGTTTGCAAAGAGAAGTGTTGGAATAAGGATTGATGCCAGAATTATCAGGCCGCCCATGCTGGGAGTTCCTTTTTTTGTTTTCTCGCCTTCAAGGCCGAGAGTCCTGACTTCTTCTCCAATTTGTTTTTTTCCGAGCAATCTGATAATTTTTTTCCCGAAAATGAGGGATATTATAAGGGATGTAATGATGGTCATTGCCGAACGGAAAGAAATATACTGGAACATTCCCGCGCCAGGGATATCAAATTGATTTAAATAGTCGAAAAGATGATAAAGCATACTGTTTTAAGTTTTAATTATCAAAAGTTTCTTTGATGACCTCCCGGTCATCGAAATGATGTCTTATACCATTAATTTCCTGATAGGTCTCATGTCCTTTACCTGCCACCAGGATAATATCATTAGGTTTTGCTATCATACATGCCGTACGTATTGCCTCTTTCCTGTCCGGTATGACAACAACTTTTTCTTTGCTGTCTTTTGGAACTCCTTTTTTCATGTCTTTGAGTATCATTTCCGGCTTTTCTGTCCTTGGATTATCTGAAGTAAGAATGACCTTATTGCTATAGTTGACAGCGATTTTTGCCATTTGCGGACGTTTTGTTTTGTCTCTGTCACCGCCGGCACCAATCAGTGTAATTACTTCCTGGTTTTCCTTTTGAAGTTCGTTAATGGTTTCCAGTACATTTTCGAGAGCATCTGGACTGTGGGCGTAATCCACAATTGCAGTTTTGTTGTCTTTTGAATAGATGGTTTCAAAACGGCCATCAACCGGTTTAAGGCTACTGATATCTACCAGGAGTTTTTCTTTTTCATATCCTAACAAGCGGGCAGCTGCATATACCCCAAGAATATTATATGCATTAAATTGCCCGATAAATTGTGTCCAGACCTCATTATTGTTTATGCTAAGTAATGTTCCGTCCATGTGCTTTTCAATGATCTTTCCTTTAAAGTCGGCCTGACTTTTCAGCGCGAAAGTATTTGTCTGGGCTCTGGTGTTTTGGGTCATTATCCGGGCGTTCCTGTCATCTGTATTAATGAGAGCTGTGGAATTTTTATCCAGGTAGTTGTCAAAGAGTAATTTTTTTGATTGAATATAATCGTTAAAAGTTTTATGATAATCGAGGTGTTCATGTGTAATATTTGTGAACAGGGCCATTTCAAAACGCAGGCCGGATATTCGTTTTTGCTTAAGCGCGTGGGAACTAACTTCCATGAAAGCGTATTCGCATCCCTGGTCTACCATCTCTTTCAGTAATTCATTTGTCTTTAAGGCATCGGGTGTGGTGAATTTTGTAGAGACCCTCTTCTCATTAATATAATTGGCAATCGTGGATATCAATCCGGCCTTATGTCCGTTTTGTATGAAAAGCTGATGGAGTAGGGTTGCTGTCGTAGTTTTTCCGTTTGTTCCTGTAATACCTACTAATTTTATTTTTTTTGAAGGGTTGCCGTAAAACCGGGCTGCTATTCTGCCCAATTCTTTGGCTGAATCTTTCACCTTAATATAAGTAACGTGCTTATTTATTTTTTCAGGAATCGATTCGCATACAATGGCAGTGGCTCCCTTTTCAACGGCTCCCTTTATAAATTTATGCCCGTCTACAGTCAGTCCTTTTATGGCAACAAACAGTGAGTTTTCCTGCACCTTTCTGGAATCGGAGTGAACGGAGGCAATATTTTTATTAAGATTGCCTTTATGAGACAAAATATTAATTTCTGTTAATATTTGAGTTAATTCTTTCATTCTTTAAAAGTCATTTCAAGTACAACTTTTTCTCCTTTTTCTATTTTGGTACCGGCTGGTATTGATTGTTTTCTGATACTACCCCGGCCTTTAATATTTACGTTTAATCCCAGGTTTTCCAGGATGTATACAGCATCTTTAACTCCCATGCCGATTACATTAGGCATTACGTTCTCCTTAATATACCTGTTGGCCAGTTTTATGCACGAGTCCTTTTTTTGGGTCACTACCCAGTCGGAATCCACTGCCTCATCTTCGGTTTTAATTCTTAAATCATTTAAAACCGTTTTCAGCTCTTCCCGATGGCTATGTTTTGTATATGGAATTTCAATATTCTCTTGAGATTTTGCCATTTTAAGTCCTTCGTGTATATCAAAGCTTGTGGCATAAACCTTATCAGCTATTTCTTTGAATACCGGTCCGGCTACCAGGTTTCCATAATATACGTCTCTGGAGGGAGCAGTTACTACAACGATACAGGAATATTTCGGATTATTGGCAGGGAAATATCCCACGAATGATGCCTGATAGCTAATTTCTGATTTTTTGGTATACCCGTATTTTTCATTGGCGATTTGTGCGGTACCTGTTTTACCTGCTATCTTGTAATTCAGGTTTTTCAGGTTTTTGGCTGTTCCGTTTTCCACTACACCTTCGAGCAGCTTCTGGGCTTTTCTAATGGTAGGTTTAGAGCAGATTGCAGCATTCAGTACTGTGGGCTCTAATTTTTTCACCGATTCACCGTGATCCATAATTTCTTTGACCAGCATCGGCTTCATCATTTTACCCCCGTTCGCTACAGCATTGTAAAAGGTTAATAATTGTAAAGGAGTGAGCCGGACTTCATAGCCAATAGATATCATTGGCAAGGAAATTCCTGACCATAATTTGTCACCGGGATATTTGATTCTTGGTTTTCCTTCTCCCTGAATTTCTAAATTAAGCGGATCATTCAGGTTCATGCTGTACAGGCGGTCTATAAATTGTCTTTCCCGGTTCTTGTAATTTTTGGTAATTATTTTAGAAATACCCACGTTGGATGAATATTCGAAAGCCTCTTTGACGCTAATTTTTCCATATCCGCCTGGTTTAGAATCTTTGAGTTCTTTATCGTAATATTTTACACTTCCATCTTTTGTATCGACGGTATCATCAAGTTTTACAAAGTTGTCTTCTAAAGCTGCAATGATAGATGCCAGTTTAAAGGTAGACCCCGGTTCACGGCTCTCTCCAACCGCGTAGTTGTATATTTCTTTATATTCCCCCTCTTTTGTTTTTCCCAGATTAGCTATGGCAACGACCTCTCCTGTATTTACTTTCATTAAAACAGCCGTGCCGTGACCGGCATTATGTTTGATAAGCTGCTGTTTCAGGGCATTTTCTGCAACGTCTTGTATGTTTACGTTGATGGTAGTGATCACATCTTTACCGCTGCGGGGTTCTATTTCGTTTTCGTTACTTACAGGGATCCATACTCCACCCTGAATTCTACGCATGAGCCTGACGCCTTTTGTTCCCTTAAGATACTGATCATAAGCGCCTTCTAATCCTACTTTGCTGCCGTCTTTCCATTCCGTGGTATATCCTATAGTTCTTGATGCCAACTGTTCATGGGGCTGGATTCTGATGTTTCTTTTAATGACAATAAATCCTCCTCTGTATCTTCCCAGTCTGAAAAGAGGAAATTCCCTGAGTTTTTTTAGTTGGTGATAGCTCACCTGATCTTTTACCAGGTAAAATCTTTCGCCTGCTTTTCTGGCATTGTATAGCTCTTCTCGATACTGCTCAGCATTTTTGTCGTGGAATGTTTCAGCCAGTTTCTTCGATAAAGTATCCAGCTTTTTATAATATGTTTTTGTATCGAGTGAGAGTCCGGTACTTTTTGTGTCAAGACGAATTTCATAAAAAGGAACAGAACTTGCAAGGAGCCTGTTGTTCGAAGAATAAATATCTCCCCGGTTGGATTGGATGATCTGATTTTTAAGGTGAAGTTCGTTTGATTTTTTTTCCCATTTCTGACCTTCAAATAATTGCAAATAGACAATTTTGCCCAGGATCAATAATCCAAGAAGTAGTATAAAAACATATACTACTCCGACACGCCATAATATTTCTCTCTTCAGCGGCATATTCAGTCTTCTTTTATCACAATTTTTTTAGGGGGTGTTGTTGATTCTTTTAACCCCAGTTCTCTTTTTTTTACCAGCCGGATTACTTCCGACTGTTTGCTTATATTCATTAATTCTGCAGATATTGAAATAGATTTTGCTCTCAATTCTCTTACTTCTTCCTGTAGTATTGAGTTCTTTCTTACAAGTTTTTCGGCATGATACCGATTCCCTATATAAATAAAAGCAATGAGTGCCAGGAACAAGATAAAGGGCAATTGTTTGATGACCTTGTCCTTGGTTAATAATGAACCGGCCAGCAAACCTTTTAAAGAACCGACTTTCTTTAGTTCTTTTCTTTCCTGAGATTCTTCAATAAATTCTATGTTTTTCTTTTGGCTCATTATTTTATAGTTTTTCCGCTATTCTTAATTTAGCACTTCTGGCTCTGTTGTTTTTTTTGATCTCTTCTTCCGAAGGAGTAATTACTTTGCTGTTCAAGGCTTCTAATGGTTTTTGTACGTTTCCATAGAAGTCTTTTTCAGGTTTCCCGGAAAATTGACCTGTTTTCATAAAATTTTTAACCAGCCTGTCTTCCAGCGAATGATAAGAGATGATCACCAGTCTTCCTTTTGGTTTTAAAAGTTCAACACTCTGTTTCAGAAAAATTTTAAGGTTGGTGATTTCCTGGTTTACCTCAATTCTCAGGGCCTGAAATATTTTAGCCA
>CAZWHH010000044.1:0-11310 GCA_964633615.1 uncultured Bacteroidales bacterium
GTTTTAATAATCTTAACATTTCAAACTGAACCCCCGGCATAAAAATAAAGTGTGTTTTTTCTTTTTTGAGCCATAAGCCCGGGGCGGTTCCAACCTGGTTGATAAAAACCCTGGAATTATCAGGGATTTCTGCCTGTGCATGATTTGCATCATTCATTGAATATCCCCTCTCTTCCAAAAAGGACTTGATGCGTTGAAGAACCTTTGTGCTGACTGACCATTTTGTATTAAAAAAGCGGGAAATAAACTCCCGGGTAACATCGTCCTTCGTAGGACCTAAACCTCCTGTTACAAAAACAATATCTGCCCTTTCAGGAATTCGGGAAAAAGCATCTTCCAGCACGGGTAGTTTATCTGGCAATGAAGCAATCCTGTTTACCTTAAAACCATTTTCACTTAAATACTGAGCCATCCAGTAAGAATTGGTATCAATAATCTGTCCTATCAAAATTTCATCTCCAATAGTAATGATTTCAGTGTTCATTGAATCATGATTTTAAGTGATTAATTCTTGATAAAAGCGGAGGATGAGAATAATTTACAAAGACGTAAACCGGATGAGGAGTTAAATTGCTTAAATTGTTAACTGAAAGCTTTTTAAGCGCACTAATTAAATCATTATCTAAATTAAAACCAGCTGCAAAATCATCAGCAGCATACTCATTTTTTCTTGAGATTATATTTGTAACGATACCCAGGATCATAGATATGGGGCTATAAAGCAAGCCAAAGGCAATTAAACCTATATGAAAACTGGCTTCCTCTGCTCCCAGAGCTTGAGATAACTGAGGATTATCAATGAAAAGTGACAGAATGTATAAAGTAATACCGGTTTCAATAGTAGATATTAATAGATTTGCCAGGGTATGTTTCTTTTTATAATGACCAATTTCATGTGACAGTACAGCAACAATTTCATTATTTTTCAATTCTTTTATTAACGTATCAAATAGCACAATTCGCTTCTTTTTACCGAGGCCACTAAAAAACGCGTTGGCTTTAGAAGAACGTTTGGATCCATCCATAATAAAAATATTTTTTAAGCCAAATCCCGCACGCCTGGTAAATTTAAAAATCTTATCTTTCAACTCCCCGTCTTCCATAGGGGTTAATTTATTAAACATTGGCAATATTAAGTGGGTGTAAAACATGGTCATAAACCCACTAAACCCAACAATGAGGATCCATGTATAAATCCAGAAATTCTGCCCTGTTATTTTATAAAACCAAACAATCAAAGATAAGAGTCCGCCCCCTATAATGATCATCAGGATCCAGCTCTTAATTTTATCTGTAATAAAAGTTTTGACAGTTGTTTTATTAAATTCATATTTTTCTTCAATGACAAAAGTGTCATAGACAGAAAACGGCAAATTAATCAGATCGAGCGCCAGAAATAATATCCCAAAAAATATTAAAGGAATGATAATATAATGATCGGATATTTTATGAGCCAGCTGATCTACAAAGCCAAATCCATTAACAGAAAGAAATATAAGGATTACAATGAGATTAAATGTACTGGAAATAAAAGTTAACTTTTGATTCTCTTTGTCGTACTGCTGCGATCTTTTATATTGATCGGGATCGTATATCCCTTCCAGTTCAGAAGGCAAATCAGCAGATCTTTTTGTTGAGTTCAGGTACTCAAGAATTCTTTCAAAAACATAGTTAAATAACAGAAAACCAATGATGATATAGAAAAGAATTGTAGGAGTCATTTTTTCTGCAAATATAATGAAATGAAACTATTTTAAAGCTTATAGGGAGAGTAAAAAAGAAGGGAGCGAATTTAGTCAGGTAACCCGTAAGGCATCTGTTTTTCCAGTTTTTTCACATCAGACTGCCGCTCTTTAAGTCTCTGGATATATTCTTTTGTGCGTGGTTTGGGTTTAACCTTATAGGATTTTTTGGCCCAGGTGAGGGCAATATCAATTCTACCCATTAATTCAGAGGTGACAGCAATATTATGTAATGCCCTGCTGGATAATTCGTTGTCTTCATGACCTTTGTTTTTTTTCCACAGCAGTATTGCTTTTTCCCAATTTTTATTTTGAAAAGCTTCATACGCTTGTTTAAAAAGCTTATTGCCCCTGTCAAAGATGATCCTTTCTTCAGATTTCCATAAAGGTGCTATTCTTTTTAAATAGTCAACAGCAGTCCAATAGGCTGCCTGATGATAAGTTTTACTATAATCGGGCAATTTGTTAAGTGCTTTCTGTTTGGTATAATCGATAGATTCCCAGGCAAATTTTTCAGAATAATTAAATACATCAATCACGAAATCTTTTGAGGTGGGTACATAGAAACGCCATAAAGCTTTTGACTTCAGATTGAAAAGATAGTAATAGTAATTTCTGTTATCAAAAACTATCTCTTCATCCAATGAATCTTTTAAATGAAAAGAATGTAAAACAATGATTGCATCAAGGGAATCATTGGCCATTCTATTAATTTTTCTTTTAGGATATTGATTTTCAGGAACATTTTTAGTCAGTTCCGAATCATTCAGGACATGCAGACTTGATAGTCTAAACCGTGGGGATGCGGCAGCAATATCGGCAATACCTCTTTTTAATTCCTCGTTGATCTGCAATTTTAACTTATTCGTATTATCAACAGCAAATTTACCGGTAGGTTCTGAAAACATAAAACCTATTTTATTCACCTCTGCGGGTACATTGATCCTGGCTGGTTCTATAGTTTCTGTACTTATCTTTTTATAGGGAGTACATGCAACAATAAAAACAAAAAAAATCAAGAGTATGAAAAAAAATATTCTCTTCATAGTATAATTAGAAACGGTCTGAAAGAATTTATGTTCAATATGAATGCCACAATCCCTTCTCAGATCATATTATTTATGTATTCATTCCACCACATACATTGATCACCTGTCCAGTCACATATTCAGACAAGTCTGATGCCAGGAAAACTGCCACCTTAGAAACATCAGCTGGCTTGCCTCCCCGTTTCAGTGGTATCTTTTCTGCCCACTCTTTTTTTACTTCCTCAGGAAGTTTAGCTGTCATTTCTGTGATAATAAATCCGGGTGCAATGGCATTACAACGAATGTTTCTTGACCCTAATTCTTTTGCAATTGATTTTGTAAAACCTATGATTCCAGCTTTTGATGCTGAATAATTTGATTGTCCCGCGTTTCCGCTCACTCCGACAACTGAACTCATATTGATTATAGACCCTGATTTTTGCTTAAGCATTGATCGCTGAACAGCTTTTGTAAAATTGAAAACAGATTTTAAATTTACTGTAATAACGGCATCCCACTGGTCTTCTGTCATCCTCATAAGCAGTGTATCTTTGGTAATACCAGCATTGTTAATAAGGATATCTATTTTTCCAAATTCTTTCAAGATCTGCTGTACTGTTTCATTGGTCTGTTCAAAATGGCTCGCGTCTGAAGCATAACCTTTTGCTTTTACACCCTTTGATTCAATTTCTTTTTCAACCTCTTTTACCTGTTCATTGTATTCAAGATCGGTAAAAGCAATATTAGCACCATGCTCTGCAAAATTTAATGCGAGTGATTTTCCGATGCCTCTTGCAGCACCTGTGATTAAAGCTGTTTTTCCTTCTAATAGTTTCATAATATTTTTTTCTTAGATTCTTTTATTTATTTATCAACAAAATTATAATTTATTTTGGCTTGGCATAATGTTTAATAAAACAATTCTGAGTATTTTTATTATTTATTGAATAATTAATTAATTATATTTTTATTGTGCTATTAGACAGCTAGTTAATTGGCCTTAGCTAAGGTTGTTATTTAATCCTGAAAGAAGATTCCTTATATTGGTATTAAAATACTCAGGATAAAAATCAGGTTGAAAATGTTTATTGAATACCCTCTGATGATTAATATGGTTAAAATAGCCTTTAATAAACTGAACAGGGAGATTATAAACGGGCTCATCATTTTCTCCTTTGAAAGGGGCTTCATTTGTTAAAATTTCGGAAAAATGATAAGGGGTTTTGGCTATTTGCCTGGAAAGGTAATCAACAATGTTTTTGTCAATTTCAATAACAATCGTGTAATTTCCGTAGCGTTTACGTTTTATGAGAAAATATTTTAATTCGATCAGATCGGTCCCGGATATTAAATCTGTTGTGTGGTCAAGATGGCTTTCAAAGTGAAAGCCTCTTTCAAGAATTCGTTTAGCTATTGATTCTTCTTCAGTATTATGCAGGTATTTGTAATAGTTTAAATCTTTGCCTATAAATTCTGCAAACTTTTTTGCATGATCAAAGTCCTCTTCTAAAAAATCATAATTCATTAGAATAAAGTTTGATTATTGGTTTCATATTCTGAGACTTATTCATGCCAAAGTCTCTGTTTTTTGATACTACATCCCTGTAACCCTCATGCTATATTCATTGCCATTTGTCTGCATGATGCATATGAGGGTTTCATTCATAAAGAGATTTAGTTATCCGGTGTGGTTTGCTTTCTGACCTCTTTAAGCACTACTTCGTATATAACTGAAGTATATGGGGGGATAATTCCGGTAGAAGATCCTCTTTTTCCAAAGGCCACATCAGAAGGAAGAATAGCGAGGGCTTTCTCTCCTTCTTTCATTTTCCCTATTACTTCTTCCATTCCTTCAATAACCTGCATTTTATGCCCATATACAAATTCAAATGGTTTTTTTCGTTGTTTCGTTGAGTCAAAGAATTTGCCATCAAGGAATTTGCCTTCATAATGAACCACGACAGTATCTCCTTCTTCGACTTCCACATCGTTTCCTTCTTCTATAACAATATGATACAGCCCTGATTTCGTTGGTTCTGCATCAATCTTTTTCTCTTCAATGAATTGTTTCAGTACTACTTTTTCATAATCATCAAAATCATTGATCCAATTAAGAAATGCTTCTTTTTGTTTGATAAACTCACTTTTATTTTGAACTGAAATCACATCAATTGTAATTTTCATGCTGTCTTGTGGGTTAAGAAAATCTGGAAGGTTGGTTTCAAGTGTTTTTTTAAAAAAATTATTTGCCGGGAGAATAAATTTTGCTTTTTCCTCTTCAGAAAGCATCAGAAAACATTCGTCTATAGCGCCCTCATATTTGGGCTGATTCACTTTCAGGGTTCTTCTCCCCTCAAAAAAGGTTGAATCATTCATAGTGGCATACTCGATATCTGCAGTAATGTAATTTCCCGGCTGAATTTTTTCTTTACTTTCTCCGAAAGAAATTAATTTATAGTAGATTCCACTGTCTGTTTTTGAGAACCCTGGATATCTGGTTGTTTCATTGCATGAAATTATAAGCACGGCTAATGACAAAAAAAATAGGTTAATGAGCTTATGCATAACTTTGTTTTTTTATTCGAATTAAAAATATAACGAAATAAGAATTAATGCAAATCTTATGGCTTTATTTTTTTTTCTGAAACCTCTAATAAATTCAAACGATAATAAATAATTGATCTTTTAGGTATTTTTTTATCATCCCCCAACAAACCATAAGCCAAATGAGGGGGAATAATAAAACGGGCTTTGTCTCCTTCTCTAAGCAATTTCAGCCCTTCATATAATCCTCTTATCTCCTCCTGTGTACCTACTTTGATAAATTTTGGTCCCAGAGAATCTGAACTATAACACAAAGACCCATCAAGAAGCCGTATTTCATAGGAAAATTTAACATATTTGCCATCCTCTACAGGTTCCCCTTCTCCTTTTTCATAAATCATATACCACAATCCTTCACCTGTTTTTTTCATATCCCAGTCTCGTCTGTCAATAAAACTTTGAATTCTCTCTTTGTCCTTTGTTACCAGGAAACGATTGACCTTTTCAAGATTTTTTTCATAATTTTTCTTGGTGTTTTCATTATTTTCAATTTTTTCAACTCCTGAATGATAAAAATTTCCTACAATGAATATTCCGGCTATAATGACCAGGGTAAGTATGATAATAATAGACCTGTTTTTTGAAAGCATTTCATCCTCCTTTATTTAGCTTGGATTGGTATTGTGGAAGTAAACTTTCAAATTTTTGAAGAGTTTCATCCAGATTGCTTTCCGAATAGCCTCCTGCAGCATTTTTGTGTCCCCCTCCATTAAAATGATTGATTGCGAAGCGATTTGCATAAAACTCCCCTTTAGAACGAAAAGATATTTTAATATGGTCTTTCCGTTCAATAAAAATTACAGAAAAGATAATATTTTTAATTGACAGGGGATAATTTACAAACCCTTCGGTATCTCCAGTTTGATAATTAAATTTTTTCAGCTCACTCTCTTTTATACTAATATAAGCGGTTCGGTATTCCTTAAAAACTTTCATTTTTTTATTAAGGCAATAGCCAAGCAAACGCATCCGCTCAACGGAGTAGTTATCATAAACCATCCAGTAAATACGAGTTTTATCAATTCCCTTATTGATGAGTTTTGATACCACATAGTAAGTATCCGGATTGGAGGAATTATAACTGAAAGAACCTGTATCTGTCATAATGCCTGTATATAAACACTCTGAGATATCCCGGTTTATTATTTCTTCTCCTTTATATCTTGCGATAAATTCGAACAATAACTCGGAGGTTGAACTGACTTTAGTATTTGAAATGATGACATCAGCAAAATTGCCAGGATTAGGGTGATGATCAATAAGAAGTTTAGGAACATCCCGGTTTATTATCTCTTCTTCCAGGCCCTGGGTTCGATCTAACACATTAAAATCAAGAAAAACAATGGCTTCTGCACTTTGAATTATTTTTTCAGCTTGTTCCTTATCTTCCCCGGCTATTATTATTTCTTTATTCCCGGGCATCCATTGCAGAAATTGCGGATAATTATTGGGCACGATGACCTTTGGCTCTTTTCCGATCAGTTTCAAAAAATGATACAAACCAAGAGAGGAGCCAATGGCATCACCGTCCGGATTATAATGCGTAATAATCAGTACATTCCGGGATCCGTTCAGAAGTGTGGCAGCTTTTTCTATTTGTTGTTTGGAAATATTATTCACCTTGTTGTTTTTAAAAGTATCAAATATAAAATATTTAATAAATAATTGAGGGATTTAATTATTATTTCTATCTTAGTTATTTAAAATTTTATAATCATGGAAAAAACCTTTGCTTTAATCAAGCCTTTGGCTTTTCAAAAAAATCTTACAGGATCGATTCTGCAAAAAATAGCTGAATCAGGATTCCATCTCAGAGCAGTGAAGTCTATTCATTTAAACAGGAACCAGGCCATAGAGTTTTACAGGATACATCAGTACAAACCTTTCTTCGTGAGTTTAATTGAATACATTACTTCCGGTCCCGTTGTCACAATGATACTGGAAAAAGAAAACGCAGTAGAGGAATTAAGGCAACTGGTCGGCCATACTGATCCTCATCAGGCTTTGGAAGGAACGCTGAGAAACTTGTTTGGAGTAGATAAACAAAAAAATTCTATTCACGCTTCAGATTCAATTGAAAATGCTAAAAGGGAAATGGAATTGTGTTTCTCAAAGCTGGAAACGGCCTGAGTTTTTATTATTATCTTAAAACAATATCATCGATCACCTGATCGCCTGCTTTTTTGTTTAGTTCCTTTATAAGAGAATCTTTTAGCATCAATAATTCATTGCGGGCAATAGATGAACTCATGTACACAAATAATTTTCTGTCTTTGATAAATACTTTTTGTGTTTTCCTGGAAATGAGTTTTCCAACAATTTGTTCCCAGGAACGTATTAACCTGACCTCTTTTATTTTATCTTCGATGTCAAACTCCTTCAGGTAATTGTTGATTACCTCATTGATCTTTTGTGTGTTCTTTTTTCTCATGAACCTGTGTTTTTCCTTCTCTTTTATTTATCAAAAACAGCTTATAATCAATTCCTTTTTGATCTAACAGATCCTCCAGTCTTGTTTCACTGGTATCTGTGATGAAAATTTGCCCAAAATTACTATCGGAAACAAGTTCTATAATCTTTTCAACTCTTGATCTGTCAAATTTATCAAAAATATCATCGAGTAACAATATTGGATTAAATTCTTTTATTCTTTTCATGAAATTATATTGGGCAAACTTTAGTGCTACCAGAAAAGTTTTTTGCTGGCCCTGAGATCCTGACTTTTTAATTGGATGTCCATTAATATTCAGTAATAAATCATCCTTGTGACATCCCACGGTGGTGTATTGCATTACGCGATCTTTTTCAATGGATTCTGTTAAAAGTTTGCGGAATGACTCTTCTGACAAGGTTGAATAATATTCCAGGGTTACTTTTTCTTTATTTTCGCTAATGGCCTGATAATAATTTTGGAATACCGGAACCAGCTCCTCTGTAAAATACAATCTTTTTTGATGTATAATATTTCCCTGGGTAATGAGTTGTTCATCCCACACATCCAGATTCTCCGCATCAAAATAATTGCGCCTGGCAAAATCTTTAAGCAATTGATTCCTCTGATTTAAAGCCCTGTTATATTTAATAAGGGCATGGAGGTAATCTCTGTCATATTGTGAAATAACACGGTCCATATATTTTCTACGCTCTTCACTGCCTCCTGAAATCAAATTGCTGTCCAGCGGTGAGATCATTACAACCGGTAATAAACCTATATGCGTGGATAATTTCTTGTAATCTTTTTTATTTCTCTTGATTCGTTTCTTTTTATTTTTTTCAATGCTGCAATAGATTTTCTCCCGCTTCTCTTGTCGTATGAACTCTCCCTGAACAATGGAAAAATCCTGATCATATTGAATATTCAAATGATCGATGGGATTTAGATAACTTTTGGTCATGGATAAATAATAAATTGCATCCAGCAAGTTGGTTTTACCTACCCCGTTTTGTCCTGCAAAACAGTTTATTTTAGAAGACAAATTGATTGATATCTCATTGTAATTCTTATAATTAGTAAGTGATAATTTATCTAAATACATATCATTATTTATTGATCATTCAAAGAAACAATTTTTTTTAAACAAAATATGAATAATTTTGCAGGGAAATATTTCCGATTAATCATCAAATAATTTACTTTTGCAGTTCGAAAATTAAAACAGAAATAAAATGAGCAAACAGAAAAAAGATGCCCAGCCCGATCAGTTCGAATCTATAGAGTCGGCGCTGTCACGTTCAGAACAATTTATAGAAAACAATCAAAAGATATTAACTACTGTTGTATTGGCTATTGTGATTCTCGTAGGTGGTTACCTGCTTTTTAAGAGCTATTATATGAAACCAATGGAAAGAGAAGCGAAGAATCAGATGTTTAGGGCAGAACAGTACTTCATGCAGGATTCTTTCAATCTGGCTGTCAATGGAGATGGAAACTATCTGGGTTTTTTGGATATTATAGAGGAATACAAAATTACAAAATCGGCTAACCTTGCCCATTACTATACCGGGATCAGCTATCTTCACATGGGACAATATGAAGAAGCTGCCGGGCATCTGAATGAATTCAAGGTTGATGATAAGATTATTGAGCCTGAGAAATACGGATCTCTGGGAAATGCTTATATGGAAATGGGTGACATTGAAAAAGCTTTGGATTATTATATAAAAGCTTATAAAGCAGATGACAATGAATATACTAGTCCTTATTTTATGAATCAGGCTGCTTATGCTTACGAGGAATTAGGCGAATATAAAGAAGCGATTGATTTGTATGAAAAGATAAAACTTGAATATCCAAATTCCAATCAAAGCCAGGAAGCTGATAAAAATATAGCGCGCCTAAGGGTATTGGCAAACAAATAGATTTTTTCACATCCCGGTTTTTTCCGGGATTTTTTTATTCTTTTTTATGGCAACCACATTAAAAAATTTATCTGACTTTCATTCTGAGGATGTTCCTTCAGCCGCTCCTTTTAAATTTGCAATTGTTGTGGCAGAATGGAATAAAGAGATTACGGAATCATTAGAAAAAGGAGCTAAAACAACGCTTCTCAAGCATGGAGCTAAAGACGAAAAACTGATGGTTAAACGCGTTCCGGGAAGCATAGAATTAACTTTAGGAGCACAATTGATAGCAGAAAACACAGATATTGATGCGGTAATTTGTTTAGGTAGCGTGATTCAGGGAGAAACTCCACATTTTGATTTTGTTTGCCAAAGTGTTACCCAGGGTATCACCGATCTGAATATCAAGTACAACAAACCATTTATTTTTGGAGTGCTTACCACAGATAATCAGCAACAGGCAAAAGACCGTGCCGGGGGTAAACACGGGAACAAAGGTGACGAAGCTGCAATAGCTGCCATCAAAATGGCATCGATGAAGAGAGAACTTGAAAATTTGAAATAATTTGGCCGGTGTAGCTCAGTTGGTCAGAGTAGCTGATTCGTAATTAGCAGGCCAAGGGTTCGAATCCCTTCATCGGCTCTATTAGTTTGAGGCCCCTCTCCTTTTATTAATAGAATTTTTATTACAACTCACCGGTTAAATTTGAAGAGAAACTTATTTACCCCGAATACATTCATATCTTTGCACTCTGTTAAATACAATTCTTCAAATAATGAAAAGAAACGTTCTGGTTAGAATTTTGGTTTTTTATCTATTAGCCATAACCATCTCAAATATATTTAGATTTCATTTGCTGGGATTAGATAACCTGGAAAAGTTTGTTCCTGATTTACTTGAAAACCTCTTCGGCTTTTTGCAGGCAATCGGTGTATTTCTGGGAGCCGCTTTATCTCTCTATTGGTTGAAAAAAGAAAGAGCTGCTCAATATTCGCTGTTTGGGAGCTCTGCAAAGTGGAGCCTGATTTTGGTATTTGTTCCCTTGATTTTATTGACAATTCTTGGTATTAAAAATACAGGAGAAATAAATATTCATTTCTATGGAATGATCAGTGCTTTTGCCACTTTGATCTATTGTTATTTTGAGGAAATTGGCTGGCGGGGTTATTTACACGATGAGCTGCGATACCTGAAAGAATGGCAGCGGATTTTAATCACGGGATTCTTATGGTACTTTTGGCATCTTTCTTTTCTCCATGATGTGGGATTATTAAGCAATTTAATATTTTTTGGTATGTTAACCTTAGGAAGTTGGGGACTGGCAAAGGTGGTTGAACATACAAAATCTGTGCTTGCAGCGGCATCATTCCATATGCTAATAAATGTTTTAATAATGAACTCTGTTATTCGGGATGGGCTTACCGACAGAGAAAAATTAATTTTCCTGGGTGTTTCTCTTCCATTGTTTATTTTTATTCTCATTATATGGAAAAAGAACCATAAGCGACGGATCGAAAAGACAAGACAGAGCACTTGAAATTTTTTCAGAACATGACAAATTCGTACACACATCTTGGAAATACAAAAATACAGA
>CAZWHH010000045.1:0-11279 GCA_964633615.1 uncultured Bacteroidales bacterium
CTGAAATGGCAACGGGTGAAGGAAAAACTCTTGCAGCTACTCTTCCTTTGTTCTTGAATGCCATGGCAGGAAAGGGCTCGCACCTTATAACCGTAAATAATTATCTGGCCAAACGTGACCAGGAATGGATGGGACCCTTGTATGAGTTTCATGGGCTTTCGGTAGATTGTATCGATAAACATGAACCCAACTCACAGGAACGCAGAAAAGCATACAATGCTGATATAACGTATGGAACTAATAATGAATTCGGATTTGATTATTTAAGAGATAATATGGCTATTAATCCGGGTGATCTTGTTCAGCGGAAACACCATTTTTCAATTGTAGATGAGGTGGATTCGGTGTTGATTGATGATGCCCGAACCCCTTTAATTATTTCAGGCCCTGTGCCTCAGGAAAATACTGAACAGTTTCAGGATATGAAACCCAAGGTTGAAAATTTAGTGAATGCCCAGAAAAAATTTATTAACCAGATAATTAGTGAGGCCAGAAAAAAACTAAAAGAAGGAGACAGAGAAAACAGCGGTTTCCTTTTATTACAGGCTTACAAAGGTTTACCCAGGAATAATGCATTGACAAAAATATTGAGTGAAGAAGGCAATAAAGCCCTTATGCTGAAAACTGAAAATTATTACATGCAGGATAACAGCAAACATATGCATAAGGTGACGGATGATTTGTATTTTATTATTGATGAAAAGAATAATTCAATTGAGCTGACCGATAAAGGGTTGGATCTGGTAACATCTAAATCCGATGATCCTAATTTTTTCATTTTACCGGATATTGGCAGTGAGCTTGCTGATCTGGATAAATCTGATCTGAGTGAAGATGAGAAAGTCAAGAAGAAGGATGAATTGCTTAGAGATTATGCAGTAAAATCGGAACGGGTTCATACGGTTCAGCAGTTGTTAAAAGCATATACTCTTTTTGAAAAGGATGAAGAGTATGTGGTAATGGATAATAAGGTGAAGATAGTTGATGAGCAGACCGGACGCATTATGGAAGGAAGAAGGTATTCCGACGGACTGCATCAGGCACTTGAATCAAAGGAAAATGTAAAGGTTGAAGCAGCAACTCAAACCTTTGCCACTATTACTTTACAGAATTATTTTCGAATGTACCATAAACTTGCTGGTATGACAGGAACTGCTGAAACAGAAGCAGGGGAATTTATGGATATATATGACCTGGATGTAGTGGTGATTCCTACAAATGTGCCAGTTATCAGGGACGATAGAAACGATATGGTATATCGAACCAAACGTGAAAAATACAATGCCATCATAGATGAAATTCAGGCCCTGATTGGCAAAGGAAGACCTGTTTTAGTTGGGACTACCTCGGTGGATGTGTCGGAATTGTTAAGTAAAATGTTAAAAATTAAGGGCATTAATCACAATGTATTGAATGCTAAAAAACACCAGAAAGAAGCGGAGGTGATTGCTGAAGCAGGAAAGTCTAAAACAGTCACTATTGCAACGAATATGGCCGGCCGGGGTACCGATATTAAACTCTCAGAGGAAGTACGTAAAGCAGGAGGGTTAGCAATTGTAGGAAGTGAACGACATGAGTCACGAAGAATCGACAGACAACTTAGAGGGCGTGCAGGACGACAGGGAGATCCCGGTTCATCACAGTTCTTTGTGTCATTAGAAGATGATTTAATGCGGCTTTTTGGATCAGATCGTATTGCAAATGTGATGGCAAGGATGGGCCTGAAGGAAGGTGAAGTGATACAGCATTCTATGATATCCAAGTCAATCGAAAGGGCTCAGAAAAAGGTCGAAGAAAACAACTTTGGCATCAGGAAACGTTTGCTTGAATATGATGATGTAATGAATTCTCAGAGAGAGGTAATTTATAAACGAAGAAAACATGCTTTGTTTGGAGAACGTTTGAGTGTTGATATTGCCAGAATGCTGAGAGATGTTTCTGAAAGCCTGGTTGAAACATACCAGGAACATGGAGATTTTGAAGGGTTTAAGTTTGAATTAATTCGTTCTCTTTCTATAGACTCACCGGTAACTGAGGAAGAGTTCCTAAAGTTTGATGGAGAAGAGGTTGTCAATAAAATTAATGATATTGTTAAAGATTCATATAAACGAAAAGAGGAAGGTATTGCAGAACAAGCCTATCCTGTAATTAAAGATGTTTATGAAAAACGCTCTCATCAGTATGAAAATATTGTTGTTCCTATTACCGACGGTTCAAGGACAATTCAGGTAATTACAAACTTAAAAGACGCCTACGAAACTGAAGGCAAGGCCCTGGTTAAGGCCTATCAGAAAACGGTGATCCTTACAACTATTGATGATTCCTGGAAGGAGCATCTCAGAGAAATGGATGATTTGAAACAATCAGTTCAAACTGCCACTTATGAGCAGAAAGATCCCCTTTTGATCTATAAGTTTGAGGCATTTCAGTTGTTTAAAAATATGGTTCAGAAGATTAGTAAAGATGTTACTGCTACCTTAATTAAAGGACATATTCCGGTACAGGATTCTGAAGATATCCAGGAAGCTCAAAGAAGGCGTAGATTGGATATGAGTAAATATGAAACAAAGAGACCAGAAACCGTTACAAGTGGAGGAAAAGATCAATCGAAACCGGAACCGGTGAAAGTAGGGAAGAAGGTTGGGAGAAATGAACCTTGTCCTTGCGGTAGTGGCAAAAAGTATAAAAACTGCCACGGTAGACCAGGAGCAGAACCTTTAAGTTCTGGTCAAAAATCATAAAATAAATACAAAAGAGACACAAAATGGGTATACATTAATCCCCGGCTTTTTATTAAGGTCGGGGGTTGTGTGTGATTATGCCATATGATAGCAAAATACCTTTTACTTAACCTCCTGCGCCTGATCGCTTCAGGATAAATTATGAATTAGCCTGGTGTTAGAGAATACGATATTGAGATTCTAGAAAAAGTTAGTTAATTTTTGATTGGTTGTTCTGAATGCGGCAAACTGATAAAAAACGCAGAACCCTCACCCGGTGTACTTTCTGCCCATATTTTACCTTTGTGCATATCAACAAACTCTTTGCAAAGCATCAGTCCTAAGCCTGACCCTCTTTCATAATTGGTGCCATGCGTTGAATTAACTTTTTCAGGATTAAATATATTATTAAGAGTGGCTTCGTCCATACCTATGCCATTGTCTTTAACTTTCAGGATATCTTCATTGTTTTTTCTTCCATGAGATATTTCAATCATTCCTTCATTATAAGTAAATTTTACTGCATTTGAGATTAAATTCCTGATAACAAGCGAAAAGAGGTTCCTGTCTGCCTGAATATGTGTGTCTGGTAGAACCTTATTGCTAATTTCTATATTCTTCTCCGTGGCATTGCTTGAAATGAACTTTGTATTTTCTTCAACGAGTTTGTATAAATCTATATTTCCAATTTTAAGATTGATCTTTTTTCTTTGTACTCTCGACCAATTCAGTAAATTCTGAAGCAGCTCATTGTTTGATTCAGCCAGCTTGAGCGTTTCATTTAAATATTCTTTAATTTTATTTCCTTCTAATTGATCATATTTTGTTACTATAATTTCCAGCATGTTCTGAAAAGAGGAAAATGGATTAATCAGATCATGTGCTATGATTGAAAAGAGTTTATCTTTTGTTTGATTAGCCTCTTTTAGCGCTTCTTTTTCAATCTGAAGCTGGTAATTTAAATTATAACGTTCTGTAATATTAAAAGTAACCCATGCCACCAATCTTTTTTTCTTCCTGATTCTACCAAGAGGAGTAATGTGTGCTTCAAACCACATTTTCCCCGAAGGACCGGGATCGCCGGGGTCTATCTCCGTATCCAGATCATTAATTGAGAGTGAATAGACATGTGTTACTGTTTCACCGGAATCCAATGCCAACTTAAGTTTGCTGTAAAACTCATCAGCTATCTTCCGGTTTAAAAAATCCCAAAATGTTTTGCCAATAAGTGATTTACTATCATGGTATTTTTTTCTGTCAGATCCGCCGTAAATATTTTGATAAGTCCCATCTTCATCAATGATAAAGATAGGATCCGGGAGTGATCTTATAACGGTATTAAATATTTTTTTATCCGGTTTTACTTTCATTCATCGCATTGAATTGGATTATTTTATTACTGGTTTCCCGTCAATGTATGTTCTTAAAACTTTTACATGTGGTACTTTGCTTCCTTCTGCCTGCATGATATCGGTTCCGGTAACAACAAAGTCTGCTTTTTTCCCTTTTTCAATACTACCTCTTTCTTCTTCCTGAAAACAAGATTTAGCAGCCCATATGGTCATCGCTTTCAGAGCTTCTTTTCGGGTGAGCGCATTCTCCTTCTGAAATCCATCTTCCGGATAACCTTTCAGGTCTTTTCTGGCAAATCCGGCATAAAAACCGTAAAGAGGGTTAATGTCTTCAACCGGAAAATCACTTCCGTTTGGCAACCATCCATTTTCGTTAAGGAGTTTTTTATAAGCATAGGCATTCTCCAGGCGTTCTTTACCCAAACGTTCGTCTGCCCAGTACATATCCGAAGTAGCATGAGTTGTGTTAATTGCAGGAATGATATTGTATTTTCCAAAGAGCTTAAAGTCTTCCGGATGAATTACCTGTGAATGCTCAATTCTCCATCTTCGGTCATTTTTAGTTTTTAATATATCTCCATAGATGTTAAGCATGACACGATTTGCAGAGTCACCTATTGCATGTGTATTCACCTGGTACTTGTTTTCGTATGCCAGTTTTGATAATTTTTTTAATTTTTTTTGTTCTGTTACTAAAAATCCATAATTATCCGGATCATCGCTATAGGGCTTTAACAGGCATGCTCCCCGAGATCCTAATGCCCCATCAGCAAAAAGTTTGATGGATTGAATATGCATTTTATCTGTTTTATAATTTCCCTGTTTCACAAACACATCAATATTTTCCTGAGTAGGGGTAAGCATGGCATAGGTGTTCATTTTGAGTTCTCCTTCTTTTTGCAGGGAGTCCATTAAGTGAACAGGATCATATCCAAGTCCTGCATCTGCAACCATCGTTAATCCCACCTCAAAACAATTCTCTTGTCCTTTTAGCAAAGCATTTATTTTTTCTTTATGCGTAGGTGAGGGTACATGTTCCGAAACCAGCCCGATGGCATTATCAACCAATACACCTGTTGGTTTCCCGTTTTTAGTAATAACCTTGCCACCTTCTACTTTTTGGTCAGTACTGATATTGGCAATTTTCAGTGCAGCAGAGTTTACGTAAGCAGCGTGACCGTCAATTCTTTTCAGAAAAACCGGTTTATCAGGAAATGCAGCATCCAGTTGTTTCTTGTGAGGAAAATCTTTGTTTTCCCAGTCGTTTTGATCCCAACCTCGTCCAAGGATCCACTCGGGATTGTGTTTTTCATTGTAAGCTTTTAGTTTTTCTATGATTTCCTGAACTGATTGTGTTCCAACCAGGTCGACCTGTCTTAGATTCATGCAATAACCATAGAAATGACAATGCGGATCAATAAAACCAGGGTAAATATATTTTCCTTCAAGATCAATTATTTGATCAGAAGTATACTTCTTTAATATTGTTCTTTTGTTACCCACTGCAAGAAATTTCCCGTCTTTTACTGCCAATGCCTCAGCTTTTGTAAAATTATCATTCACAGTATAGATGGTTGCGTTTTTAATAATCGCATCAGCCTTTTCTTTTTTCAGATTGGCACAGGATATCATAACAAGAATTAATGGGACAATTAGTAATAATCTTTTCATAATCTGAGATTTTGATTTACAAACAAATGTACAAAATTTATTCTCTTGATCTGTTACGAGAAAATAAACAAAACCAATATTATTTTTGTATTTTTAGCATTAGACGAATCAGTATGAAAGAAACCAAAATCATAATAAAAATATACGTTTTATTCTTTTTGTTTATAAATGTCTTTGATAATTATTAATTGATTTAATATCAGAACTAATATTCAACCTTATGCAATTAAAGTCTGTTTTATTGGCTTTGCTTTATGTTTTATCCATAGCAGCTTCTTCTTTTTCCCAGGAAACGCTTAAAGGGATAATTAAAGATGCTGATTCTGATAAGCCTGTCAATGGGGTACATGTTTTTATTCCTGAGCTTCAGAAAGGAACAGTTACAAATATGTCAGGAGAATTCAGGCTGAACCATCTTCCTGCTAGTCAACTCAACATACAATTTTCTCATATTGGTTATAAAGTCATTTCTAAAACGATTAATCCTGGTAAAGATTCGCTCAGCCGGCTTGATATCTATTTGGAACCCACAGCAATTCATTCAGATGCCGTAGTTGTCTCTGCAGGAACCTTTTCAACCCAACATGAAAATGCAATAAAAATTGAAACCATTAAGAGCAAAGATTTTGAAAAGAAAAATGCTTCTTTACTTACAGCAAAGATCGCTGAAGTTCCAGGTGTAGATTTAATTTCAAAGGGGAATGCTGTTGTTAAACCTGTTATACGAGGTTTATCCAATTCTAATATTTTGGTGCTGAACAATGGGGTGAAAATGGAGAATTATCAGTTTTCTGAGAATCATCCATTCCTGATTGATGAATTTGGCGTGGACCGGGTTGAAGTAATTAAAGGACCTGCTTCTTTGTTATATGGCTCTGATGCTGTTGGAGGAATCATTAATGTGATTGGGGAAAAACCAGCTTCTACCCAGACAATGGAGGCAGAATTTATTCAGCAGTATCATTCCAATACCAATGGCTTACAAACCAATATTGGGGTAAAACAGACCTTTGACGACTTTTTTTGGGGTTTGCGTGGAGGAATTAAGAAACATGAAGATTTCCATTCTTCGAATGATCAGGTTATTCCGAACAGTCGTTTTAATAATCTCGGAATTCATGCTTTTACCGGTTTAAATAAATCATACGGTTCGTTCAGAATTTATTATGATTATACCCGGATGCAACTTGGTATGACTGTCCCGGGGATTGATACGATTGTCAATACAGGAGCCAGGGAAAATAACTTTTGGTATCAGAATCTTGATAATCATATAATAAGTTCAAAAAATAAGCTGTTTATTAAAGATTTGAAATTAGAAACAGATTTTTCTTTTCAGCAAAATAACCGGGAATTAATTACCATAGATAAAAAGGCAGTTGATATGCGAATGTCAGTCCTAAATGCTGATATAAAGACTAAATATGCTTTTAACCTTTTGACTGACATGATTATAGGGATGCAAGGTAGCCTGAAGGAAAATCAAAATTTTGATGCTCCTAACCGGGTTTTACCAGACCATAAGGTATATGATGCCGCTCTTTTTGGTTTGCTTCAACGGAATTTTGATAATGGTTTAAAAACTCAGGCAGGAGTTCGGCTTGATTACAGAAAAATTCAAATCCCTGATCAGGTAAAATCAGGTCATTCACATAATGGAAATGAAACAGGCGATCATGATGACCTTCTTGAAAAATTTTCCAGTAAATATAATAATCTGAGCTTTTCATTGGGTGCTACTTACAAATTGAATCACAACATCCTGTTTCGATCTAATATTGCTTCAGCTTATCGTACGCCTAATGTTGCAGAATTGACCCAGGATGGAGTTCATGGTACCCGATTTGAGAAGGGCAACAGAGAGCTTCACTCACAAAAAAATTATGAAGCTGATCTGAGCTTTCACTATCATTGTTGTCATGCATTATTTGATATTTCCGGATTTTATAACAATGTCCGGGATTATATCTTCCTGGCGCCAACTGATGATTTTACTACTGATGGTTTTAAAATTTATCAATATGAGCAAACCCATGCGCATCTGTATGGCGGAGAGATTCTTTTTGAAACCAAACCAGCAAATTTTATGAAAGGATTTATGAGTTTTTCAACCACCTCTGGAGAACAAAACAATGGGAGTAATTTACCTTTTATCCCTCATGATAAATTGCGTTCAGGATTGAGTTTGGAAATTGAAGGAGATAATTTTATTCAGTATTCATCTTTTACCATTTCTACTACTTATGCATTTAAACAGGATAATCCCTCACGTTTTGAAACAAAAACACCGGATTATTTTCTCACAGATTTAAAGTTGAATAGCGAATGGGTTGTTTTAAACCAAAAATTTCTTCTGAATGCTTCCATACAAAACTTATTTGATGTGAGATATATTGATCATTTGTCTACTTTAAAATCCCTGAATTATTATAATATGGGCAGAAACTTTATATTTTCACTTACAATTCCAATCGTTTACAAGATGTGATTATCTGTTATGGTTTGTATTTTTTTTAAACGATTCTTAGTAATTTTATTCTGAAAAATAAATTTAAATAGAAATGAATAAGAAATCTGAAGAATTCAAAGAGAATGCCCGGCAAGTAATTGATTGGATAGCTGATTATTTTGATAAATTGGAAGAATTTCCTGTAAAATCGGGCGTAAAGCCTGGTGCGATATTCGATAAAATTCCCGATAAGGCTCCTGATGAAAATGAACCCATGGAAAAGCTCATGGGAGATCTTAACAATATTATTCTGCCAGGCATTACCCATTGGCAAAGTCCGAAATTTTTTGCCTATTTCCCTGCCAATTCAAGTATACCTTCCTTGCTTGCCGAAATGTTAACTGCCGCCATGGGCGTACAGGGAATGAAGTGGGAGACTTCACCGGCTGCTGCTGAACTGGAAGAAAAAGTGATGAACTGGCTGAAGAAGGAAGCCGGATTGCCGGGTTATTTTCATGGAGTAATACAGGATTCTGCCTCTACAGCTACTTTGGTATCTTTATTAACTGCGAGGGAGAAATTCTCAGATTACCGGATTAATAATATGGGTTTCCGGGATCAGGATAGGTTCCGGGTTTATAGTTCTGTAGAAACTCATTCCTCTATTGAACGAGCTGTGAAAGTAGCGGGAATAGGGAGGGAGAATTTAGTGAAAGTAAGTGTCGATGATGAAAACAGAATGAATACTTCTCAGTTGGAAGATGCAATAAAAGATGATATTGAGGCAGGTTATAAACCTTTGTGTGTTGTTGCTACACTTGGAACTACGGGAACCACAGCCATTGATTCATTAAAAGAAATTGCTGAAATCAGGAAAAAGTATGGTCTCTGGCTGCATGTAGATGCCGCATATGCTGGTAATGCCCTTTTACTGGATGAATACCGCTGGATGATCGATGGGATAGAAGAGGTTGATACTTTGGTTTTTAATCCTCATAAATGGCTCTTTACAAATTTTGATTGCTCGGCTTATTTTGTAAAAGACAAAGAAGCTTTGGTTAATACTTTTCAGATTGTTCCTGAATATCTGAAAACAAAGACAGATGACCAGGTAAACAATTATTCAGACTGGACTATCCCTTTGGGGAGAAGATTCAGGGCTCTGAAACTATGGTTTGTCCTTCGTTATTTCGGAATGAACAAGATAAGAGAGAAGTTACGGAACCATATGCAATTGGCAGACAAATTTAAAGGCTGGGTAGAACAAAATTCCGATTATGAAATACTGGCTCCATTAACCCTCAATGTTGTATGTTTCAGATATCATCCGGAAGATATAAATGATGAGGAGCAACTGAATCAGATTAATGCAAATTTGTTACAGCAGATAAATGAAACAGGAAGAATTTATTTGACTCATACAAAGATAGGTGAAATCTATACTATCAGAATGGTGATTGGGCAGACAAATGTGGATCAGCGCCACATTGAGGAAGCCTGGGACGTTATCAGGGAAGAATCCGGGAAATTAAATTGATCGATATAACCCAAATTGAGCGATTCTCGCTCACGATAAAGAAATTTTTAGCATTTCACTTCACCTATTCGGTGAAATGCAACAATTTCTAAATCGGGGTTATTATTCCTTTATCCAGTTGACTATTTTATCAGACATAGGCTTTGTCCGTGAATAAGCTACATCCACAAGTTCGCCTTGTTCATTGATCATGTATTTCAGGAAATTCCATTTTACTTTGGAATCCATTTCTCCATTTTTCTCTTTGATGGTTAACCATTGATAAACAGGATGCTGGTCTTTTCCTTTCACTGATATTTTAGACATCATCGGAAAAGTTACCCCATAGTTCTGTGTACAGAATTGTTTGATTTTTTCGTTTGATCCAGGTTCCTGGTTCATAAAGTTATTAGCAGGAAAACCAATTACTGTAAAATTTTCTCCGCCATATTTTTCATATAATTCCTGAAGTCCTTCATATTGCGGAGTAAAACCACATTTTGATGCGGTATTTACAACGAGTACCTTCTTCCCGCTAAGTGAGGAAAGATCAAAATCCTCTCCATTAATATCTTTAACTGTAAAATGGTGAAGATTTATATTTTGTGCATTAAGTCCCATACTCATTAAAATTATTGAAGCGATTAAAACAATTTTTTTCATAGCTCTTAATTTAGTTTATAGAATAACAGCTACAGATGATTTTTGTTTTAAATTTTTGTCTTATTAAGAAAATTTAACGTCAGCGGTGAATAATCATACCGTAAAATTGGTAATTTTGGAAGGAATACTTATAAAAATAAAATATTCTCTATTATGAAAAACAACTATTTTATTACCGGTTTACCCAGAAGCAGAATGAGCTGGCTTGCCAATTTTTTTACTTATAACAATTCATTTTGTTTCCACGAGGCTACAAGATTTTGCAGTAGTATGCATGATTTACATGAATTAATGAAAAGTCACAGTGCTGAGAATATCGGAAATGCAGATCCCGCCATTTTATACATTATTGATGATGTGGTTAAGGAATTTCCAAATTCAAAAATTGTTCTGGTAGAGCGTGAATTGCACGAAACCATTGACAGTTTTATAGATTTTTATACAAGTTATGAGTATAAAAATATTCAGGAATGGATTGAGAAGTTGTTTGAAATCATGGAGCAGATTAAGCAGAAATATGAGGTGTTCACTGTAGCACATAATGATCTTAATTCAATGGAGACCTGTAAAGAGTTATGGAACTATGTGCTGCCGGATGAACCTTTCGATGAGAAACGATGGAATTTATTGGATGAGCTTTATGTGAACAAGCTGGTGGACAAGCATTCTGTGCATGTGATGAAACAAAGTCTTTATCATAAGCACATTAAATATTATTAGGGTTTTGGACAGGATTAAACGAGGGAAAACTATGGTTTTGGCCTTTTCGATTTAACGGCAATAGATCTTTATGATATTATAAGCTTCATCAATTCCTAATTCCCCGGCTTTGCTGATGTCAACACAACCTTCAGTGTTGTTTTGCAGGTAAATTTTGGTCAGCCCCCTGTTAAAGTAGGCTTCAGCAA
>CAZWHH010000046.1:0-5612 GCA_964633615.1 uncultured Bacteroidales bacterium
GAGAAGATGGACTGATTTTCGTATTTCCAGGGTTAATAATACTTTTTCAGTAATCATATCAATTTTACGCACCAAAATTAAAGTTTCTGCAAGCTTCTACCACTCCTGGAACATCTGTTCAAAGAACGTCTGTTACTCTTAAAGTTAACAATTTTTTCTTTAATCCTGAATATTGCATTAGAAAAATTCTAATACAATGCGATAAAGAATATCATACCTTTTGTGCTCCTTATCAGTCACCCCAAAAGCTGATCTTCTAAATCGGGATTTCCCAATCATATCCATTAGTACGCCTCATTCTTCGGCTTCT
The DNA here is from genome assembly GCA_964633615.1 of uncultured Bacteroidales bacterium. Lineage (GTDB taxonomy): Bacteria > Bacteroidota > Bacteroidia > Bacteroidales > UBA12077 > JAGXLC01. The sequence continues at coordinate 311 of CAZWHH010000046.1, forward strand.
AATGAATTGATTGGGATAAAAACCGGCAAAAGTACCCGGAGCCGACCAGACCACGTTCGGGAGGCCGGCGATGGGTGCTTGCAGGCTGTTTTACAGAAGCTAAGATTTAAGTATTATTGTTTTGAATTTATTGGATAGATTATTAGAGTAAGAATTATTAAAGCTCGTATTTAGACATTCTCCATATTTTGGATTTTGATGATTGTGTTTTAACATAAAATATTCAAATCATAAAAAATCAAAATCCAATTATTCCTTTATCAATTGCAAACTTGATTAATTCAGAGGTATTTGTTACACCGGCTTTTCTTAACATATTAGCCCGGTGTTTGTCCACGGTGAGCTTGCTTATAAAAAGCAGTTCTGAGATTTTTTTGCTGCTGAATCCCCTGGAGAGATAACACAATATTTCTTTTTCTCTTTTGCTAAGAATATTATTGAGTTCGTTTGAAATATCTATTACCTTATTGGGTAAATTGATCCAAGCTTTGATTTCATTGTGATGGCCCAGTTGAGAAATATCTGTACAACGACTTAGATTGCAAATCAGTTTTCTTTGCTTATCTGCCAATAAGGGAGTAGTTTCTCTTAATATACGGATGTATTTATTGTTCTTAGTTTTTATTCTATAGGAAATGTTGAATTTAAAAGAATAAATATGTTCAGGAGTAGCATATATTGTATCAAAAGCCTTTTTAGTTAACCTGTATACTTTATCAAGAACAAGGGGATGGACTAAACTGATAAGGTTGGTTATTTCAAAGATTTTGTCTCTATAGCCGAAGTAATCACATTGGTTATCACCCAGTATACATTTTTCTTCATGAAAAAAATGAGAGTAAATGACTGTGTTTTCATAAACCGGAACCTGGTTAATCAAATTATGAATATCCTTAACAGGGATATGCTTAGAAGAAACTCCTTCGTGATCAGCGAAAGTATAGTCTTTTAATAAATCTTTATTTCTTAGCATAAACAATTAATTATTAAAAGAATACTTAATTATAGGTATAAATGCCAGTAGAATAAATATAAATTATTGAGCGTATCCAATTAGAATATAAACGCTTATATTTTTATAGTAAGCGTTAATGAAGCACTGAATTAACTATTTAATCCATTATTACATCTAATTCAAACCAGACTAAAGGCCTGAGCGATTTTGATTAGTTTTGCCAGGCGGTTCACTTCTAATTTTCGCATGATATTTTGACGATGTTTATCCACTGTAAGCTTTGATATACAAATTCGATCTCCAATTTCATGTGAAGTGTATCCTTCAGCAATCATTTTCAGGATCTTCTTCTCCTGTTTTGAGAGTGTGGAAAATCTTTCGTAGTATTTCTTAAGTATGAGGTTTTCTTCAAATATTTTTTCAATTTTGGGATAGAGTTCATTCAGCTTTTTAAGTTGATTCGTTACAGATATGATACTGTCTGCTTTATTCAAAATTTTAGAGGTCGTATAAAAAAGTTCATATTTACTTGTCTCATTCTTCCTGATCCGCTGAAAGAAACCAACTACCCTGGCTTCATCACGTGCTTTAACCAGGTTGGTTAAAACCGGAATGGCCGTTTTTTGAGTTTCTGGATCAGTAATTCGGGCAAGGAATTCAAAACCCAGTTCATAGATTTCTTTTTCGTCAATTTCAAAATAGGAACAAAGTTTATCTCCAATACCGGTGAGACTAAAATCCTCCAAACTGTTCAGGTGAAACCAGCCGGGTATCAATTCCTCCAGGTCGTTAAGGGAAAGGACATCTTGTGTAATAAGCGTATTGATCTGGTACAGTTGGCGTTCATTGGCCTTTAGAAGTTCTTTATCGGTAAGGTAATGCCTCATGACACCAGTTTTTAGGTATTTTTATCAGTATATCAAAAGTATTGAAAAAATGTGAGATTTTCAACTGACGTAAGCATTAAGAAGGTGAAAAATACTTATTTATAGGTATTGAATTGTTCCCTAATTATTTAAAAATTTGGGATTGGGATAAATACTAAACATTGAAATATGAAGAAATCAATACTCATTGTTATTATTTTTTCTTTTATCTTAATTCATTTAAAAGAAGGAAGAGCTCAAACACCTCAAATAACAAATATAGAGATACTCAATGGTGACCATATAAACGTAAATGATCCTATCTATATAAGAGGGTATCTTTCTGGAAATTTTGGCAATAATAAGTTTTTTATCGATGATAACGATACAGAAATTTATTACCACATTAAAGTAATAGAAGATAATTCATTAATTGATAATACAGTATTGGAATATACTCCAAGAATAAATTTTGAAGAAGAAGGTAACCCTTATACAAATTCAATGAAGGTTTTAAATTATAATTTTGCATATCCTGATCAAGATTTGGATATGGGACCTCCATTGATAACTGGAGATATAAAGAAATATGAATGTATTGTCAGAAGATTTTGCCTCAATAATTCTACTCCTGGTTATGGTATTCAACTGAGAGAACATGGATTGGCAAGTAGCTCACAGGATTATTACCTAAAGGTTCGTGTTAAGTATGTGTATGGAAATCTTAGGAGCAATATCGTGACCGATTGGGTAAAAAGCAAAAACTTTAAAATTTCAGACGTACCTTCAATCAAAACTCAATTATATACTGAAAGTGGAACACATTCTCATTATACCATTAAAAATGAATCCATAATGGAAACAGTTGTGGAGGAGGGATCGCCCTTACCCTTAGGTAATATGAATATTGCAGATCAGTGGCCTTCCATTGACCGGATTATTTCTGCAAGATTGATGGTTAGGGCATATGACATCAATCATGACAATGAAGCCATTGTAAAAACTTCCAATGGTGAATTCATTGCCCATTTACCACAAACCGGAGATGATGAGTGGGCAACCGTTGTTACAAAAATTCCTCCGCATTATCTGGTAAGTAATGAAGATAATTACTTGTGGCTTTCTAATTCTGGTGGGTCATGGGGAAGTTGGAATTATAAAATCGATTCAATGGCTTTAGAAATTCGTTACATTGAAAACGGAATAGAAAGCAACACAGTCAGTGGTGGCTGGGATCCATTTGATGACCATAATACTGTGGAATCCTTTGATGAATATCATACAGTACCCCAACAAAATTTTGACGTACTTTTTAATCCAAGTGATGCATGTATTTATCCTATCCAGGAAATAAAAGCTGTCCGTATTACGCTGGCATTGCAGGATATGGATTTCGAGGAGGCATCGTTAAAAATAAATGGAACAGAGGCATGTTACATTCCCCATACAACAGGCAATGGTGTGGAATTGATTGAGTTTAGTATCCCCTCTGAATACTTAGGGGAGATTGCTACCAATTCATCAAATAATCTTAAAATAGAAAGCCCGGATGGCAGCAGTACAGATTTTAAAATCCACCAGTTTGGAATGACATTTGATTATACCATAAATACAGGCTCTCCGCCCTCAACAACCGGCGAGATCATGCCTGAGGTGGGAGCGTCCAATGTACCCCTAAATACAAATATTGTGTTCGGGTTTAATAAGCCCATGGACCCATCCACGATCAACAACAACACGATTATTGTTTATGACCAGTCCAATAATACATACCCAAGCTCAAATATTTCATATAATCCGGAAACCTATCAGGTGATATATGATCCGGACGATGATTTTCCCGGTTTAGAAACCATACAAATAAATGTAAAGACAGGTATAAAAGATACCTGGGGAAATTCATTGAGCTCGGAAGAACACTGGGGTTTTACTACCCGGGAAGCTCCTGATGAAACTCCGCCTGAACTTATAAGTCATAATCCTGTAGATGGTGCCACGGATGTCTCTCATTACACCACTATAGAAATGACTTTCAGTGAGCCACTTAATGAGGCCCAGATAGATGAAAGTACAGTGGAGGTCACCGGCGACCAAAGTACAGGCGATTATAACGTTAAGCGCTCATGGGATAAGACAACAAATACTTTAACTCTGATGCCATTCTCCTATTATGAATCCTATGAAAATGTTACTGTCTCAATCTTTGAGGGTATTGAAGACTTAGCGGGCAATGATTTATCACCAACCTCCTTTAGTTTTCAAATTGAAGATCTCTCCGCCCCCGATATCCCGGAAGGACTTACTGCTTCACCTTCAGATAGATCTGTTGCTTTAAGCTGGGTGGCAAATGATGAAAGCGATATTGAAGGATACAATGTTTACAGGCGTTCAACGGGTGAAGATTATTATAAAGTGAATTCGTCGCCTATCATTAGTATAAATTATACCGTCAGTGGTTTGGATAATTTTAAGGATTATTACTTTAAAGTCTCTGCGGTAGATAATAATAGCAATGAAAGCCGGCTATCCAATTCGATTAAAGCAGTACCTTACAAATACGGCCCAAATTATATAAGCGGAACATGGACTACGAACCATACCCTGAAAAGTGAAGGAGGAGTTTATGTAGTAGACGGAGGATTGACCATTGATCCGAACGCCAAACTGGACATAGAAGAAGGGGTTGTTATCAAATTTAAATCTGGGGACAATTTAGAGATAAATGGAGAAATGAATACCTATGGAACAACGGATAACAAAATTGTTTTTACCTCTTTTAAAGACGACGAGTATGGAGGCGATACCAATAACGATGGTCAGCTTTCTACTCCCTCAAGAGGGGACTGGGACCAAATCAGAATTGAAAACTCGGAAACAACTATTGAAAACTGTTTATTTAGGTACGCTGATGAAGCAGTTTATGTATATGCTCATAATAGATATGGAAATATTACTGTGGATCCTGTAATAAAAAATTCTGAATTTGAACACAACAATGAAGGAGTTTACATATACGGTGACAGATATAATGATTATTATGGCCTCGCAAAACCTTCTTTGATAAACAATAGCTTCTCAAATAATGAATTCCCAGTTTCCCTCAGCGGGATAGCAATGCCCTCTTATCAGAATAACACATTTTCAAACAATGACATAAAAGGCATTGGGGTAAGTGCCTATGGAAATCATATTTTCTATCCAAACGATACAATTGTATGGAAAAATATTGGATTGCCATATGTGCCTGTCAATGATATAACACTGGACGAAAACACTACTCTTGCCATTGAAAAGGGCCAGATTATTAAATTTCAATCCTTTGATGGGTTTAACATACCTTCTACGGCTAACTTAGACCTTCAGGCAACCACCGATAGCATGATCGTCTTTACTTCACTTGAAGACGATGAGTATGGAGGAGATTCTAATAACGATGGTCAGCTTTCTACTCCCTCAAGAGGGGACTGGGACCAAATCAGAA
>CAZWHH010000046.1:5712-10814 GCA_964633615.1 uncultured Bacteroidales bacterium
GAGGAGATTCTAATAACGATGGTCAGCTTTCTACTCCCTCAAGAGGGGACTGGGATAATTTATTCATTGAAAGTGACAATGTGAACCTTCAGCATTGCAACATTCTTTATGCTGACGAAGGAATCTGGGTGGAAAACTCTTCACCCACAATACAGGACTGCTACATTGCACATTGCAATTCTTCAGGTATTCGTCTAGAAGAAAGTGGTTCAAATCCAGACATAATGAACAATGAAATCGTCAAGCATGAAAACTACGGAATCAATAATTACAGCGGACCACAAATAACCGCCGAAAACAACTGGTGGGGACATAGCAGCGGTCCATATCACCCCACTTTAAATCCATCAGGAGAAGGCAGTGAGGTCAGCGATAACGTGGACTTTGATCCCTGGTCAACGCATTTAATATTTTCTGTATATCGAACCAATACAATAACGAATGCCAATATAACTGAAGATGAAGGTTCTGTTTTATGGGTAGAGGATTTGAATAATTACTTTGATGATCCAGATGATGCAACTTTGAGTTTTACTGCAAGAAGTTTTGAAAATAAAATAATACCAGAGGTCAATTCTAGTTCACTCAATCTAAAAACAAGAGACAATGAATTTGGCTTGGATTCGGTTATAGTAGAAGCCACCAATGGTCGATCAATTGCACGGGATACCTTTAAAGTGAATATTAATGGGGTAAACGATCCGCCTTATTTTAGTTCAAATCTGGATACCATAGTGAAAGAGGATGCATTGCTTAAATACACTATTTTAGTTAATGATCCGGATGGTGATACCTGTGAGATAAGTGCAAAAACTTTACCCTATTGGTTAGCTGTGACCAATCAAACTACGAATTCAATAGAATTGGAAGGAACTCCTGATTTTGGAGAAATTGGTGATCATACAGTTGTTCTTTATGCCACAGATAACATTATCTCTTCACCAATAGAAGTTACTTTCACTGTTTCAGTAGCGAGTGTAAATGATAATCCGGTTTTTACTTCCACACCAATTACCACTGCAGGTGAAGATATAAAATACGAGTACAAAATCACAACTTTTGATGAAGAAGGCCAGAGAGTTAGGATTAATCCAGTTAATATTCCTGCCTGGTGTAATTTTTCTGAAATTGATGATACAAGCGCTCTTTTATCTGGAATACCAACTGAAGAAGATATTGGAACCTATGGGGTTGAAATCCAAATCAGTGATGGCATTACGACAGATAACATCATACAAAGCTATTCCTTGTCTGTAATAAATGGCCCCGATGTAATAGATGTCAGTCCGGACAGCTCTGCAGTGGATGCATTGCTTAATGAGCCAGTTGTTGTGACCTTCGATGAAGCTGTGTTTGAAAATCAGTTTGATCATATATCTCTAACTAGTGAAAATGGAGAGAGCATAGGTGTATATGGTATAGAGATAATCAATTCTAACCAATTAAAAATTGAACATGATCTGTTTGATGCCCTGACCCATTATCGAATGGTCATTCATCAGTCTGTTGTTCAAAACGCCCAGTCTATAGGAAATGACACGATCAAGTGGTCCTTTAAAACGACTGATAATCATTCGCCAATAGTTAGCAGGCAACTCAGGGACACCATTCTGAACGAAGGTTTCGTTGCCGCTGAAATTGATTTTACAAATGTATTTGAAGATTTAGATGGTGACCCACTGAACTTTTCTGCCTTGAGTGATGACGAAGCCGTTGCAACAACCGAAATCCAGAGTACATCTCTTACTTTACATGAAGTTGGGTTCGGTACGACTAACATCTCACTTACCGCCAATGATGGCCAGGGAGGGATAGTGAGCGATACCTTTAAGCTGACGGTAAATTCCTTGCCGTTTGTAAGTAATGGTATTTCTGATACTATTGTGAATGAAGGATTTGAAAGTTTTGTCATTGATCTTGGAATGGTTTTTAAGGATTCTGATGATGCACATCTTGATAAAATAGCTTTCTCTAATGATGAATCCGTTGCAGGTGTTTCATTGAATGAAGAACTATTGACAGTGAATGAAAAGGGCTGGGGGGATGCTGATATCATTGTATCAGCAACAGATGATTGTGATGAAACCGTTCAAGATACGTTTAATCTTATCGTCAATACCACTCCAACAATTGTCAATCCTTTTTCCGACACTGTGATTCATGAGGGCACAGATGGTAATGAATATGATCTAACCGGAATATTTCATGATACAGATGGAGATGATTTGGTTTATTCGGCAGAAAGCAGTGATCCAACCATCCTTGAAGCTTCCATTAGCAATGGCACCTTAACCTTATATGGAATTGCTCCTGGCACGGCCCATGTTACTATTAAGGCATATGATAAGAACAGTAATGTTTCTACAGATTTTAAAGTCATTGTAAATGATATTCCCGAGTTGGTCAATGCGCTTTCTGATCAGAGTTATGAGCAAGGGTTTAAAGAAGTCAAAATAGATATTACAGATGTTTTTGCCGATAATGATTCATTGTCTTACGAAGCTGAATCATCAGATAACTCTGTTGTTAAGACCACAATGGAAGGATCTGTTTTGACCCTGGAAGAAGAAGGAACAGGAAATATTCAGATAACTATCCAGGCCACAGACCCTTACGATGCCTTTGCTGAGGATAACTTTCTTGTTGAAGTGATTCAGCCAACCAGCCTAAATTTCTTAATGGATAAGAAGGTTGTTGTTTCTCCCAATCCATTTACCCAGCAGGTTCAGATTACAGGAGATCTGGATGATATCAAGTTGTCGATAATAAACATCTCCGGAAATGTTATTTATGAAACAAAGCTTAAAGGGTTAACAGAGAAAATCATTAACCTGGGAGATATGCCCGGTGGGTTGTACTTGTTTAAATTCCAATATAAAGGTATGAACAAAGAGGTAAAAATGATAAAAGATTGAACATTTTCCGCATCCGGCTTCTTACCCTTTCACCATACATCTGTTCAATTCCGCTGCTGTTGAGGTTGGTTGTGAGGTTGGGTGATGAGTTTTTGGGAGATAAACAGATCGTACCGGTAAAGCAGAATTTCTGCCATGAGTCTCACACACTGGCAAGAATCCGCTATTGTCATATTCTGATAAGTATTGATGTTCCTTATGTTCTCAACAGCCCACCCGCACCCTTTTGTCCCTTAAGGGAGCTTTTCCGCAAAGTTTTCTAGGATCTGTGTTCTTAGCTCCATAGTTCTGGGTAGGTTATTTATGCAGCAGGGTTCCCCCTTCAGTTAAGAGGTGAGCGAAGGCAGACAGTGAGGATATAGTCATACCCTGCTAAAGATACTGAGTATAGAGGCCAAGGTATTCATAGGGGAAATACTTTTGGTATCCAGATAAAAAGACAATATCATTTTTTCTGACTTTGACGATCATACGGCTCTTAGTTAAGCTATAACATTTTAACCAACAATTTCCCTTTTTCAGTAGTAAAATATTCCTGATTGCTGCTTTTGGGTTTATCAGGTATAGTATATGCCAACCAATCTAACCTGATCAGTGGTTTCAATATTCGGTTAAATGTATCTGTATGGCTTTTATAGCCTAATTTATTAAGGATTTCTTTACTTTTTCGGGATTGTCCGGAACAATAATTCAATATTGTTTTAACTTGGTCGCTAACTTGGTCGTTAACTTGGTCGTAGGTTCGTTTATGTAGTTTTTCAATGATTTTATGAACTTGGTCATCAACTTGGTCTTTATTTTGCTCCAGTAGGAAACTGAGTAAGGCATCAACATCTTCTAAAGTTCTAAAATCCATTTTATTAGCCTGGTTCCAGCTTTGTACTTTCTCATATCCATCTTGGATTCTGCCTGGTGTCATTTTGGTACCACCATGTGGCTTTTTTTCTTCAGTATGTTTAAACCTGGGATGAACATACAGTATGGCCTGAAACAAAGTTCTGTCTTTATCTGTATAAAATTCCGGACCGTGTGATCCATTCTTTCTCATTTCATTATAAATGAGCGGAAACCCGGTAGCCTTACCTTCAGTTAGTTTAAGCTCCTTGAGAAAATCTCCTATCCTTCGGTTACGGTAATTACGGGAAGTGATCCTTTCTTTTTTGAGTGCTTCATTGTCAATGGGAGGCATTGGTCCAGGATAGCTTATCACTTCAATCCGATCGTATGGAAAAATCTGAACTTCGATGGGACTTCTTTGATCGTAACCTTTATGATACACAGCATTGGCCAATACTTCCTCCACGGCCAAATAGGGATAGTTATAGAATCGTTCTGCTTCTGCTTTATTTTCTACTTTACTTACTCCTTCTTCAATTACATTGGTCTTTATAAAATCCAGTGCATTTTTTAGTTGTTGTTGGATGGGGCCATTAAATATTTTTTCAGTAAAATCCCTTCCAACAAGGTCCTTATGCATAGTGAAATTAATTTCGGATTTTGGAATGAACTTCCAGGGATCTTCACAAAAAAATAACAATCCGATATTGAGTGGCCTCAACTCCTCAACATCTCCTTTAGCGATCTCCATTTGACGGCAAAGTTCGGGGAAGGGGATTTGATGACTTTCCTCAAAAAGGCTGCTCTTTGTTTGCTGCAAATGTGACCTGATCAGGGATAAACTTAGGTCATCAATGGAGGCTTTTTGATTAATTCTGTCATCATATGGAATTCTGGCAGTTAGTTCTTCAAGTTGTCTTAGAAAATCACCTTTTGCCTCAATTGTTTTGGAAGAGAATCTTATGTAGGGTGCATTGGTTTGATTTTTATCCCCTAATGATTTAGGTACTCTATATGGTCTCAGATCACCTGCAGGAGCACGAATAATCAAAATATGTTTTCCTTTATAAATAGCAGGATATATCAAAGGAAGATAATGCGGTTGAAACTTATGACATAGCTCCACAAGCTTTTTCTGGATGGCATCAAGTTCTGATTTATTGAGGCCATAAGGTGGTAAGACAGGAGTTCCATTTTGTTCTTCTATTCCTATAACAAATATAACCTCCGCCGATATCTTGTATATCATTGGCAAATGCACAAAGTGTGTGCAATATAGCTTTAGGATTCCATCCTTTTTTGGGAGTTAATGTAAAACTATTTGAACCTGCTTCAATTCTAAACGCATCG
>CAZWHH010000047.1:0-1335 GCA_964633615.1 uncultured Bacteroidales bacterium
ACGTTACTTTATCCCACTCCCTGTTGAAAGAAAACAGAGGATGAACACCAATCTAACTCAAAATAAAATTGTACCCGTTTTTTGCCCTCCTTCCAAAAAAGTCATCATGGTAATGATATCGCTTATCCACTTAACTGTCAAAAAAATATTCCGTAAAAATCATCTGCGAATAGTGCATTTTTTTATAATATTTCTTATATTCGCACTTTATCAACATCTTATTAACACTTTTTAGCCATGCCGTACAGAAGACTACCAAACACCGACAAATCAAGAATAAAAGCCATGAAAACTGCTCATGAAAAAGGCAAAGAAATTCCCCCCTTTGATCTGGCGTTTTCCCAGGAAACATTGCAAAGACTCAGTTCTTTCATGCCAAAATATGAGAAGGCCGTTACCGAGTATCACAACACATATAAAATTCAAACAAAAAACCACAAGGATTATTCAAAAAAAATACGCAAAGCAAAAACTTATATCTCCCATTTCATACAGGTGGTTAACATGGCAATTATACGCGGGGAAATGCCGGAAAATACAAGATCTTATTACGGGCTGGAAGAATACGGAAAAAAACTCCCCTCATTAAATACAGAAGAAGACATTATTAAATGGGGCAAACAACTTTTGGAAGGGGAGTCAAAAAGAAAAGCAAAAGGGCTGCCCCCCGTTACAAACCCCACCATTGCTGTAGTAAAAGTGAATTTCGACAATTTTCACGAAGCTTACCTGTTTCAAAAAAAGCTGAAAGAAAATCATGAAAGGGCGACTGAAAAAATCAATGAACTGAGAAAAGAAGCCAATGATATAATCGTTTCTGTCTGGAATGAAGTGGAAAAAACGTATGAGAATGAACCGGAAGACCTGAAACGAAAATATGCTTCTGAATATGGTGTAAATTATGTCTTTCGCAAAAACGAACTGGGTAGATTCAATCTCTTTAACTTCGATGAAAAATCCATCTTTTACTGAGGAACACTATTGTATACTTTTGTCTGTTTCTGCCTTCAGTCAACACTGGCCTTTTCTCTATTAAGAGCGTATATTAAATAACATACTGCCCCTACCAGTAAAGTACTCATTACAATCCAACCCCAGGTATAATCAAACGATTGGGGTTTGTTTACAAAACCCTCATTGCTGGTAACATAAAAAGCAACAACCGCAGAAGCATTGTTGATAAAATGAGCAAATACAGGGAGCCACAAAGTCCCCGACCAAACCAGAAGATATCCAAACAAAATACCCAATGCCAGACGTGGAAGAAATCCGTAAAACTGTAAATGCATGGAACTAAACAGTATTGCTGCAATAATGATTCCGGCATGTTTGTTT
>CAZWHH010000047.1:1435-10797 GCA_964633615.1 uncultured Bacteroidales bacterium
CAGGGGAATACTAAAAAAGATCAATAAAACAACCAAAAAATAAGAAGGCAACAGGGGATAAGAATCAAGTTTCAGGTATGAAAAAGGATCGCGGGAATATAACCAGGCAATAATAATTGGAGGAACAACAAATATGCTAATAGATTGTATAATTTGAAAATACTTAAAAAATGCCGTGTAATTAATAATATCTCCCCGCTCAAACAGATCAAACATTTCTGAAAAAGATAATTGGAAAAGGGGTATGGCAAACAAAAGGGCTAAAAGTGTAATAACAAATACGCTGAGCAAAATGACAAATAACAGGAATGCAAGTTGAGTCAGAGGATTATGTTGAAGAGGATGTCTCATTACAAATGTTAAAAAAGTTACTAATTTTGCGGATAAAATTAAATAAATAATCAAGACAGTGAAAATAGGGAATGTCATTTTACCTGATCAACCGGTTTTTCTTGCTCCCATGGAAGATATTACCGATCGTTCTTTTCGTTTTATATGTAAAGAACATGGGGTAGACGCTATGATATCTGAATTTGTGGCTTCCGAAGGATTAATAAGGGATTGTGAGAAAAGTCAAAAAAAAATGAACGTGGACGATTTCGAAAGGCCGTTTGGGATTCAAATCTATGGACATCTCATCAAAAGCATGGTGGAAGCCGCCAGAATGGCAGAAAAAAACAACCCGGACTTTATCGACCTGAATTTTGGTTGCCCGGCCAGGAAAGTGGCAGGCAAAGGTGCCGGAGCAGGCCTCCTCAAAGACATTCCCCTGATGGTTGAAATGACCAAAGCTGTGGTGGAAACAACAAATCTTCCTGTTACCGTAAAGACCCGTTTGGGCTGGGATGAAGAACATATTCAAATTTTAGACATTACCAAAAGCTTGCAGGATATGGGAATAGATGCAATTACCATACACGGAAGAACAAAATCCCAGATGTACCGGGGGAAAGCAAACTGGGACAGAATTGCAGAGGTGAAAAATGATCCGGAAGTAACCATCCCGGTTATTGGCAATGGCGATATTGACTCACCACAGGCAGCCCAAAATGCCTTTGAGCAGTTTGATGTTGACGGAATTATGATTGGCAGAGCAGCCGTTGGCAGACCCTGGCTATTCAGCATGGTAAAAGAATACCTGGAAACAGGAAAGATGCCACAGGAACCTACTGTAGAAGAAAAAGCAGACATTGCCCGTCGCCACTTTTTACATTCTGTGGAATGGAAAGGCGAACCCCGGGGAATTTTTGAAATGAGAAAGCATCTTTCAAACTATTTTAAAGGCCTGCCTCATTTCAAGCCTTACCGGATGAAACTGGTAAAATCTCTGGATAAACAGGAAATTCTGGACACGCTTAAGGAAATAGCTGAGAAATACTCGGGTTTTGATAGTTCACAACTAAAGCATGATTCTTTCTTTCATTACTAATATTACATTCCATTCAATCCTGAATACAGAGAATAGATGCTGGACAATGCCCTGCAGCCTTCCAAGGGATCACCGGCTTACAACCATTTAATAACACCAAAATAGTCAAAACACATTGCAAAAAGGGTGAAGTTATCATCCCTTTCGATATTGACATACCCAATAATACTTTCGGCGAAAAACCATCTTTATAAAAATAGATAGAACACTAGTACCCTTTTTTATCGAAAATACCTTATCAAAAAGCAAAGAATCTCTTATCATTAAAATTGAAGACATAGATACGGCAGAAGAAGCCAGAATCCTGACAAATAAAGACTGGTATCTGCTCGAAGAACTATTTCAAAACCCACCAACAAATCAAAACAGCCAGGGAGATATTACGGTTTTTTTGGTTGTAGACCATCAGGAGCAGGAAATTGGCCTGGTAAAAAGAATTATTGATTTTCCTTCCAATACCCTTTTGCAAGTTAAATATAAAAATGAGCTTATAGAAATTCCCCTTAACGAAGACATGCTTTATTATCTTGATAACGAAAACAAAATCATCAAACTTCACCTGCCCGATGGCTTGCTGAATCTGGAATAAGAACCATGCTTTACCTCTTTATATTTAGGTAGTCAAAAATTTGCTTTCGGTAAGAAATTCCTATCGGTATTTTGTGTTCTTTAATGCTGACCTGATGTCTTTCCAGCTTTTCTATATGCTCCGTATTAAGAATATAAGATTTATGTACCCTTTGAAACCACCCTCCTGGCAATTCTTTCTCCAGCTTATTCAACGAATTAAGAACCATTACTTTTTCTTCATTCTCTGTATAATAAACAACATAGTTCCCTTCTCCTTTTATGAACATAATACTTTGAAGCTTTAACTGAATATAGTCAGTGCCACTTTTAACCCAAATCATCTCATTTTTAGATTCAACAACTTTATCCTTGGCCTCACCTTGTTGCTTCGTTTTGACAGTTCTTTCTGAAAAAAAGGTTCTTGCTTTATTAACTGCATTTAAAAAGTTTTGAAAATTAATCGGTTTGAGCAAATATCCAATGCTATTAAAATTATAGCCTTCTATTGCATATTCCCGGTAAGCAGTTGTAAAAACAACCATGGCATTGGTATGTATCGATTTTAGCATATCAATTCCTGTTACATCAGGCATATTAATATCTAAAAATATTAAATCTACTTCATTCTCCTGTAAAAAATCCATGCATGCTATTGCATCTCTAAAAACTCCAATTTCTTCCAAAAATGACAACTTGTGTGCATAATCCCGGATAACATCAATTGCCATGGGTTCATCATCAACTACTATATATTTAATGGTTTGATACATGATATACTGAATAAATTTACATATCTTTTCTGCTATTTTGAAATTTTATATGAAGAAATACCTGAAATAAATCTGCATTATCATCTATTTTTAACTTGAAATAATCCTCTCCATAAATAAGGCTTAATCGCTTTTTTACATTTTCAATACCGATTCCTCCATTGGGAGAAGATTTTGTAAAAGAATGTTTAGAATTCTTAATTTTAAACAGCATTTGCTTTTCATAAGCAAATAGTGAAATATCAATTAAAGATTTCTTCCTGAGATTAATCCCATATTTAAAGGCATTCTCGACAAAAGGTATTAATAATAAAGGAGCAACCTTCAAATTATCATACTCTCCCTCTTTTTTAAAACTAATATCTATTTCATCGGTAGCCTCAAATCTCAAACTCTGCAGCTGAATATAATTATCAATATAATCCACTTCTTTTTTGAGCGATATCATATCTTCATTGCTTTCATAAAGCATGAAACGCATCATTTCAGAAAGGTAGGATATGCCCTGAGCTGTTTCAAAGTCACTATTTCTTCTTGCTGAAGAAAACAGATTGTTCAATGTATTGAATAAAAAATGAGGATTAATCTGTGTTCTTAACATCTTTAGCTCAGACTCCAGTTGTTCTTGTTTCATCTGTTGCTTTTTCTTTTCTTCAAGAACCAGATTAATTGAAAAACTATATGCAAGAGATAATCCTAATATAATGATATGAATAAATGCATTGCCAACAAAAATATTTCTCAATAAATTGAAAGAATCATCAGGATAATAAATTGTTGCTGCATACTTATCAATAAAACTTTCCAGAAGGGTAATTGATAAAAAAAGCAAAAGGGTAATGAGAAACCATTGAGAATACTTTCCTTTTTTAAAGTACTTAGGAACTACCAGGAAAGAACTCAGGTAGAATAAAACCATATTCAAAAATGTTCCATATATCAAAGGAATAATTAGCGTTCCTTCTTTTTTACTGAATATACCTACGACAAAACCATCGCTCAGGAAAAGAATGTATGTGATTGGAATGATCCAAAACATCAAGTGAAATATCCATTGTAATTTTTTCATTTTTTTATTCAAAATTGATCAAGGCTTATTTTAAGTAAAAAAATTTACGTGTATTATAAAAAATTATACAAGTTATATAATTCTTTATCTGTATTCCACTAAAATATAAAAATATAGGATTGAAACAATAATTCATGCCTTTGAACACATAACTTTTTATTTCTTCAAAATTCAAGCTTATTTCACACCCGAACAAAAAAAAAATCTATGAATATCAACAAAAGTTCTAAATGGTGGAAAATAGTCCTTATCATTTTCGGTTTTTTTGCAATATTGATTGCAAGTGCTCTACTCTCGGAAGCTTTGTCTTCTTTTATTAAAAATCCCTCTCTGAAAATCCTTTTCGAGGAAATAATTTTACGAATACCAATTACTTTATTTTCATTGCATCTATTTGCCAAAATGGTAATCAGAGCAAAACCGGAAGAATTTAGAGTAAAGAAACCCCGGCAAAATATTTTCTTATGGTCTGCGATTAGCCTGGCTTTTACCTTGCTTGTGGCATTCCTGATTCTAGCTTTTAACCAATTTGAATTTTTCAATCAAATA
Source organism: uncultured Bacteroidales bacterium (assembly GCA_964633615.1). Lineage (GTDB taxonomy): Bacteria > Bacteroidota > Bacteroidia > Bacteroidales > UBA12077 > JAGXLC01. Next base: position 5,823 of record CAZWHH010000047.1, read on the forward strand.
AATTCACAAAGTAGTCAAAGATTTGCCTACAACATATCTGCTACCTTAAGTATGGCATTGGGTGCAGCTGTCATTGAGGAGATAATATTTAGAGGAGCAATTCTTTCTGTACTTGAAAAAAAATTGAACCTAAAAGTTGCCATAATTATTCCATCCATTTTCTTTGGACTGATACACTTATTTATGTTAAACGCCTTTAACTTTGCCGATTTACTACTATTATTTCTGGGAGGGTCGCTTGCTGGTATAATGTTTTCTATAGTAACCATAAAAAGCAAAAGCATCTTTCCGGCAATCATATTACATTTTGCCTGGAACCTCTTCTTCTCTGGTAAATTCATTAAAATAGGAACCGCTGCAGTTGATAAAATAAATTCATCCATTTATTTTCATCTGAATGAAAGCTCGACTTTCGTGAATGGCGGAAATTTTGGCCCGGAAGTTTCTGGGATTGCTATCCTGGGTTATTCTCTTCTTATTGCAATATGCTATGTAACCCTGGATAAGAGTCAAAAAGGACTCCTGTGTAAATAAATGATAAGACCCAAAGCTAAAAAAAGACATAAGTAGCTATCTGACAGAAATCTACTCAACAAAAAAAGCCGGGAAAATTCCGGCTTCATTGTTTGCTCCCCTGGTTGGACTCGAACCAACGATTCTCCCGATTTAAATCGGGATGCTCTAACCAGCTGAGCTACAGTATGTTTATTGCTCGGTAAAAAGGAACCATTTCAATCAAAAAGGAAATTGTTTATTGCAGAACCCGGAAAAGGCCTGTTTTTACCTGCAGGGATGCCGGTGGTCCATTGCCTTTGGCTTTTTTTCGGGCTCTCCTAAATACTTCCCTTTGCCGGTGGTCTTTGCCATAGTTCAGTGCTCCCTGCCGGAAAAAAAATATCAAAAACAAAAAAAAGCCGGGAAAAATTCCGGCTTCATTGTTTGCTCCCCTGGTTGGACTCGAACCAACGACTCTCCCGATTTATATCGGGATGCTCTAACCCCTGAGCTACAGGGTCAGCAAATAAAAAAGACCGCCAAAACTGACAGTCTTTTTCCTTGCTCCCCTGGTTGGACTCGAACCAACGACTCCCTGATTAACAGTCAGGTGCTCTAACCAACTGAGCTACAGAGGAATATATTATAAAGAACATTTTCTTTTATCGCGAGGCAAAAGTAAGAGGTTTTATTTAAATTTCCAATACTTGATAAAAAAAATTTAACTATTTATTCGTGTTGTTCCAAAATAAACTTACTATCAACCAATAACAACAAAACTCCTCAATAAAAAAAACCGGCTCCTGGATCAGGAGCACGGTTTTTTAATTGAGGACATTGGGAATTAGAAGTTTGAAATATCAATATCCTGATTGTTTACACTTTCACTGGTCACAGAAACATCTTCAACTATACCTTCTACTTTTTGGAATGTTGTATCTATAAAAGATGCAACCACTATATCATAAGTCATTGGTGCCAGATAGGACAGTCTGTAATGACTTGCTTCATCAGGTTCGTCACTTGTTACTGCATTAGGGAATCTGGGCTCTTCTCCAGCAGGATCGTCACTTTCACTGGCAGTGTATGTTTCATCTGCATAAGCATATACCACGTAACTTGTATCAGCAGCAGTATTTAAAAGGTTTCCTGCAATGGCTCCGGCCTCATTATCCATAATCAAGCGAATCGTGGGCTTAAGTAAAAACATACCAGTAACTCCTGCTTCTTTCAGTATAGATTTTCTTGCATCAAAATCAGCCGTTACAGATACAGATCCATTAATGGGAACCACAAATTCGCCGACAGCTTTATAACCTGTTTCTCCACCGCTGGAAACAAAAAGCGGTTCGGTTGTACCATCTTTAAAAACGATATAGCAACCGGGATTGCTTTGATTGGCAGTACCATATTCCGGAGCATTCAACAAGAATCTCAGTTGAGTATATCTACCCGCTTCCACGGGAAATTGTCCAATCAATTCCGAGGTTCCGTCAGTTAAATCCAGGATGTTGTAAGTTTTGGGTTCGCCAAAACCTTCAACCATTTCCCATGATCCGCCTGCTTTATTGTATTCAATTCCTGTAATTTCCAAATTAATACTGTCAATGGTTTCCAGATCTACAGGTGCATCTGTAAGAGAGAGTGTAAGGGTTCCTGTGTAATCATTGTTCTCATCGTCTTTTTCACAACTTTGAAAAAAGACAAATAGTCCAATTATTAGTGAAATAATAATAGTTGTTCTGGTTTTCATAATAGATAAATTTTTTGAGTTCATAATTCTATGTCTAAGACGAAAAAATTAGACAAAAGGTGGGAATGAGATTCAAAAAATTATTTAGACAAATTATAAGAGAATGATAATCCTATGTGCAGCGCAGAGTTGAATGTTTTGTTAAATTCCTTCGGGAGATAAGTACTTCCTTCATAAATATTAATAATTCCAGGATCCAGTCGAAAATCGGCTGAAATATTAATGTTCTTTATAAGGTGTGCTTGAAGACTATATCCTACAATAAGACCCGCATCGTATTCTTTGTATTCAGCATTTGGATCGGCCTCTGCTAATAAATAAGATTGTGAAACATTTTTCAGGTAACTGCCATAGGCTCCTATTAAAATATGATGAGAAAAGGGAAGTTTCGGACTGCCTTTAATAAATTTATAATCGGTAAGCAATTGAAGGGAAGAATAACTCAATTGAATCTGATTCTCAATCAACTCTCCTCCTTGATACTCTCTGAAAGTCTGACCCTTGATACTGTTTAGGTAAAACTCTGTTTGAGTACTAAACCTTTCTGATAAGCGAATACCTGCCAATACGCCAAATCTGTTTGACTGTCCGGGTCTTACCTGACTGTATGGTGATTGATTAATGCTATAAAGCGTTTTATTGCTTAACATCAACGAGCTGCTTATTTGTCCGGAAAAACCCAGATAGTAATTGGTTTTATCTTTTTGTTTTTCAATTTCCTCTGTTTCGAACTCATTATCACCTAACTGTGCAAACATGTCTTCGGTTGGGAGAATCGGCTCAACTAACAGCTGTTCTTTTGGAGAAATTTTATCAGGGTCATTCAACGTAATACTGATTCTCTTCTCCCTTCCGTATTTTTCTTTACTTTGTTTTGCAAATATCTGCTGAGCCAATATCGATCTTCCAGGATCATCAATAGGTTTGTTTATCTCCTGTATTTCGATGTTCTTATCGGATTGTCGGATTGTTATTTTTCCCCGGGAAGATTTTTCTTCGGAAAGTAAAATCTCTCCTGAATGATTTGAAACGGCAGGGGTTAAAAAAGCACCCGTATCTATCAACAATAAAAGAGCTATAATGGCTGCCGCAGCTATACCGGAAATTGTAATATTTTTTTGTCTGCGTTCCCTTCTGAATTTTCGATCAATCTTTTCCCAGGTATCTGAAACATCCAGTTCATCCTGAATATCTCCCCACACATTCCCCGGAGGAAATTCAGGATTGTTTTCAATCCGTTCTTTATACCATTTCGAAAATTCTCTCTTTTCTGACATTTTTATATTATATCCTTTATCAAATTCTTTAACAAACTTCTGGCTCTTTTATATTGTGACTTTGAAGTTCCGGTAGAAATATTCAGCTTTTCAGCAATTTCTTCATGAGAATAGCCCTCCACGGCATATAAGTTAAACACTGCCCTGGCCCCTTCCGGCAACCTGGCAATCTTTTCCAGTAAAGCATCTGTATTGACTTTATCCAGTAAAGAACTGTCCAATCCTTCTTCCGCTTCTACTTCCTTGTTTTCATCAATGAACTTATATCTTTTTGTTTTGCTTCTCATATAATCCAGCGCTGTATTTACTATAATCTTTCTTACCCAGCCTTCTAATGAGCCCTCTTCTTTGAATGTATGCATTTTTTTAAACACCTTCACAAATCCGTCCTGGAGAATATCCTGAGCCTCTGCCCTGTCCTGAGCATAGCTAAGACAAATGCCATACATCTTCCTGGCATACTTATTATATAAAATCTCCTGGAATTTTCGCTTATTTTTTTTACAGCCTCTTACCAATTCCAGGTCACTGTGTAATTCCCTTGACCTCATTCACTTTATTTAACAATCACATGAATTGTATTTTTAAATCTGTTTACCAGACTATAATAAATATCTGTGTTATGTGTTTCTGAGATAATAATCTTTTTATTTCCATCCTCATTTATATATTCCGCTGATTCTAATTGATTCGGGTTAAAAAAGCGAAACAGGGATTGTAACTTCAAATCAATTTGTAAGTTTTTTTGCTCCCCCTTTTTTAAAACAATTTTTTTATTCCCGGAAGTATTTTCTGCTTTGAACATAAACATCTCTTCATTTCTGAAAAAATTGAAATAAACACCTACCTCCCCATGTTGGATTGACTGATAAGTTCCCTGAAGACATAAAGCCGGGATGGTATCAGAATTACATAAGAAAAGCGACAAGTTTATCGGATTATATGTCCCCTGGGGGATGTCAAAAGACACATTCCTGTTAAGAGAGTTATCCTCAAGATCACCTGCCAGCAAGGGTGAAAAAGATTTAGAAAAATAATAATCATCGCTGTTCTCTTTTTTTCCGTCAAACTCAATTCCACTGAAACGAATTTCTCCTTTATCAATTAAAAACCTGTTGCTTTGAAAATTTTTGCTGTCGGACTGGTAACTCTCCATATTTACCTGTAAATCCACTTCAACAGGCTTAATTAATTCGTCTCTGTCACATGAAATCAATAGTACAGAAATAAAAAGAAAATAACTTGCAAACTTATATATTGACAACACTTTCATGATAAGGTAAATTTATGTCTATTATTCTCTAATTTATAGACGAAAAAATACACCGTGAGGTTGTAATAAATATAAAATTTCTGAAATTATACACTAGCCTGGATTATTCATGCTAGAAAAGGCCATGTATTTCAGCATCAATTTTATCGATGACCTTTCTCAGGTCTTCCTTTTTCT
>CAZWHH010000048.1:0-10731 GCA_964633615.1 uncultured Bacteroidales bacterium
CAATCAATGACAGGTTATGGTAAGGCTGAAAAGCAATATCAGAATAAAAAGATAAATATTGAAATTAAAGCACTCAACAGCAAACAATGTGATATTAATATCCGACTCCCTCAAAATCTAAGGAACAAGGAAATTGAGATGAGAAAAGCACTTACCGAACAATTAAACAGGGGGAAAATTTCTTGTTCTGTTTATTATGAAGTAACTGATGAAAGTAGAGCAGCTTTGATCAATCATCAGGTTGTAAAGAGTTATGTGAATCAAATACAAGATATTGCAAGTGATCTCTCCCTGAATTTTGATCAGGAATTATTACGTACTGCTTTACAAATGCCTGAAACTATAGAAAAATTGGAAGAAGAGCTTTCTGAAGAGGAATTTAAAGAGATAAGATCAATCCTGGAGGAAGCAATACAGGATCTTGTCAGCTTTCGCGAACAGGAGGGTGAAGCCCTGAAAAATGATCTGCAGGAAAGGCTCGAACTGCTAAAAAAATATTTATCCGAAATAGGGAATACTGAAGAATATAGAATTGAAAGATTGAAAGAACGATTAAACAATAAACTGGATGAACTTAAAGGAAACTATGATATTGATGAAAATCGATTCGAACAGGAAGTTATTTATTATGTTGAAAAATTAGATATCACAGAGGAAAAAGTTCGACTTAAGAACCATTTCGATTATTTCATGGAATTAATCAATGAGGACAAACCCATGGGGAAAAAGTTGAATTTTCTGTCACAGGAAATTGGCAGAGAAATAAATACAATAGGATCGAAAGCTAACGATTCTGATATGCAAAAAATTGTGGTTCAGATGAAAGATGAACTGGAAAAGATAAAAGAACAATTGATGAATGTGCTCTAAGGCATTTACATTTCACAAATAGTTATGAAAGGAAAGCTGATCATTTTTTCAGCTCCTTCCGGAGCAGGAAAAACGACAATCGTAAAAGAGTTACTAAAAAAAAATCTTAACCTGGAATTTTCAGTTTCTGCATGCAGCCGACCCAGGAGAAATAATGAGGAGCATGGTAAAGATTATTATTTCTTTTCTGTTGAAGAATTTAAAAAGAAAATTCAAAATAATGAATTTGTGGAATGGGAAGAAGTATACAAGGAGCATTTCTATGGAACATTAAAGTCTGAAATTGAAAGGATCAGAAATAAAGGGAAAAATGTAATTTTTGATGTGGATGTGGAAGGAGGTTTGAAATTGAAGAAAACATTTGGCAAAGAGGCACTCGCCATTTTTATTATGCCCCCATCAGTAGACGAACTTCAAAAAAGACTGATAAAAAGAGCCACGGATGAAAACAGCAACATCAATATTCGCATTGATAAAGCATCATCGGAAATCCAGCATGCCAGGCATTTTGATATGATCATCATAAACGATCATTTGGTTCGCGCTACCCAGGAAGCTGAATCGGCTGTTTCTGAGTTTTTGAATCAATAGAAAATCTGGAGATGAAATCCTCATTTGTATCCTATGAAAGAGTTAACTACAATTTATCCATATAAAGTAATAGAATAAAAAGTAATGAAAATCGGTCTTTTTTTTGGATCATTTAATCCAATACATATAGGGCATCTTGCAATAGCCAATTATTTGGTCGAATTTACCGACCTGGATCAGCTTTGGCTGGTAATAAGTCCCCAGAATCCCTTAAAGGAGAAAAACAGCCTGCTGGGAGAGCAACATCGCTATCATATGGCCGACATTGCAGTACAAGATGACAGGCTGATCAGGCCTTGCAATGTAGAGTTTAATCTTCCCAGACCTTCATTTACAATTGATACTTTGACTTATTTACAGGAAAAAAATATAAACCACCAATTTGTACTGATTATGGGTTCAGACAACCTGCAATCACTACACAAGTGGAAGAATTACACTCAATTATCGGAACAGTATGAAATTTATGTTTATCCCCGTCCAGGGGTTCGGGCAGAAAAGTATCAGTCGTTGTATAAGGTTAAGTTGATTGATGCTCCATTGATCGAAATCTCTTCCAGTTTTATACGGAAAGCTATTGAAGAAAAAAGAAATATTCGTTACTTTTTACCTCCAAAAGTTTATGATTATATTGAGGAAATGCATCTTTATAAAAAATAATATTTTTAATAATAATTATATATGGCCCTTTTACTTACCTATTTGTTCATCGCATTATTTTTTTCGTTTTTATGTTCTCTGCTGGAAGCCGTATTGCTCAGTATTACCCCGTCATTTATTGCAGCCAAATCAAACGAGGGTAAATCTTACAGCAAGACGCTGAAAAAGTTTAAAGAGAAAATTGACTTTCCACTGGCAGCCATACTGACGTTGAATACTTTCGCTCATACAATTGGAGCAGCAGGAGTAGGAGCCCAGGCTCAAAAAATTTGGGGCAATGAATATCTTTCAGTAACATCGGCTGTTCTTACCATTCTGATTCTGATTTTTTCAGAGATCATCCCTAAAACAATAGGAGCTAACTATTGGAAAAGTCTGGCATCTTTCACGACAAAGACATTGCTGGTTCTAATTTATTCACCCTTGTACCCCATTATCATACTCTCAAAATTTATTACCAAAGTCTTAAATAAGCGTAAAGGAGGATCGGTTTTGAGCAGGGCAGAATTTCAAGCAATGACAGAGATCGGTATTGAGGAAGGAATTTTTAAGGAAGAAGAGTCAAAGATTCTTATGAATTTGATGAAATTCAATAATATAGTCGTGAAAAGTATTATGACTCCCCGAACAGTGATTGTCTTTGCAGAAGAAAATGAAACAGTTAAAGACTTTTTTGAGCGGAATGAAAAGTTAAGAGTTTCCAGAATACCTGTTTATAAGGAGAATATGGACAACGTTACTGGTTATATACTGAAGGACGAGTTAATGGAAAACATGATAGAGAAGAGCTGGAACAAAAAAATAAAAAATTTATCAAGAAATATTCTTGTAGTGAACGAAATGATGCCTATTGTAAAGTTGTTTTATCGTTTTATAGAGGAGAAAGAGCACATTGCAATGGTCGTTGGGGAATACGGAGAATTAACCGGTATTGTCACTATGGAAGATGTGATTGAGACCCTTTTGGGAACAGAGATTGTAGATGAACTTGATAATATTGAAGATATGCAGAAACAAGCAATGCAAATATGGGAAAAACGGGCTAAGAAGCTGGGATTAATATAGTTTATAAGTAACTTTCCACAGCAATATACTTTTATAAAAAATTTTTAGTCGCAAGTTTCATAAGATTGTTTCAAGAGTTATTTATATTTGCTTATTTATTACATTAAAATTATTTAACAGATGGAAGTTACTGTTGATATAGCAAAGGATTTAGGTTTATCTCCTGAAGAATACGATCGCATTAAAAAGATACTTGGGCGCGATCCAAATTTTACTGAATTAAGCATTTTCTCAGTGATGTGGTCTGAACATGCATCTTATAAAAATTCCATAAAGTGGTTAAAAACATTACCCCGGGAGGGTGATCAACTTATGGCTGAAGCCGGGGAGGAAAATGCCGGAATTGTTGATTTGGGAGATGATCTGGCATGTGCATTCAAGATTGAATCACATAATCATCCTTCTGCTATCGAGCCCTATCAGGGAGCAGCAACCGGAGTTGGAGGAATTAATCGTGATATATTTACTATGGGAGCCCGCCCTGTTGCTCAACTAAATTCTTTGCGATTTGGTGATCCGGATGAAAATCGTACAAAATGGCACTTAAAGGGAGTTGTGAAAGGGATCGGAGATTATGGAAATTCTTTTGGTGTACCCGTACTTGCCGGTGAAGTATTTTTTAATAAATGTTATAACACCAATCCTTTGGTAAATGCCATGTCTGTTGGGTTGGTCAGAAAAGACAAGGTGATTTCAGCAATAGCCCAAGGAGAAGGCAACCCTGTTTATATTGTGGGTTCTTCTACCGGAAAAGATGGAATTCATGGGGCAACTTTTGCTTCTGCTAATCTGACTGAAAAATCCTCCGAGGATTTACCTTCAGTGCAGGTTGGCGACCCCTTCATGGAAAAATTACTGCTCGAAGCTACTCTTGAGCTTAATGAAACAGATGCAATTGTGGGGATGCAGGATATGGGAGCCGCAGGGATTATCTGTTCTACTTCTGAGATGTCCGAAAAAGGAGGTCACGGAATGAAGATAAATCTTGATAAAGTCCCCCTCAGACAGGAGCATATGGACCCCTTCGAAATTCTTTTATCTGAATCACAGGAAAGAATGCTTGTGGTTGTCAAAAAAGGCCAGGAAGAAGTGGTGGAGAATATTTTTAAAAAATGGGATCTGAATGCTGAAATTATAGGCGAGGTAATTGCAAAAGACCGTCTGTATTTTTATCAAAATGAGAAGTTGGTAGCCGATGTGCCCGCCTCATCACTGGTGTTAGGAGGCGGAGCTCCTGTATATGACCGGGAATACAAAAAACCCTCTTACATTGATGAATATAAAAAGTTTTCCGTGAAAGATGTACCTGAACCCAAAAATGTTAAAGAGGTGGCTTTGAAAATGATAGCCAACCCGAACCTGGCATCAAAGTCCTGGGTGATTACACAATATGATACCATGGTTGGAACAGCTAATATGTCTACAAACTTTCCTTCTGATGCGGGAATTTTTAACCTAAAGGATAAGAACAAGGCGTTGGCTATGACTGTGGACTGCAATGCTCGTTATGTGAATGCAGACCCGTACGTAGGAGCACAAATTGCTGTGGCAGAAGCTGCCAGGAATATCGTTTGTTCAGGAGGAGAACCCACCGCAATTTCAAATTGTTTGAATTTTGGAAATCCTTACAATCCTGAAGCTTATTGGCAGTTTGTTGAGGCAGTAAAAGGCATGGGAGATGCCTGTCGTAAATTTAATACCCCTGTGACCGGCGGAAACGTGAGCTTCTATAATCAGACAACAGTTAATGGAAAAGAACAACCCGTATTCCCAGCGCCTGTAATTGGAATGATAGGTATATTGAAGAATAAAAATCATCATACAACTATTGCTTTTAAAGACAAAGGAGATATGGTCTTTTTAATTGGAAAATCTGTTAATGATATTGCTTCTTCAGAATATTTGTACTCTTATCATAAAATAGAAAAGAGCCCGGCTCCTTATTTTGACATTGATTTGGAATACAGGATTCAAAATACATTAAAGGGGCTGATCGAGAAAAGTTTGATAAGATCTGCTCATGATGTAGCCGATGGAGGCCTTTTTGTTACTTTACTGGAATCTGCTATGGTGAATAATAAAGGGTTTGATATAACCTCCAGTGCTGAGATCAGAAGAGACGCGTTTCTTTTTGGTGAAGCTCAAAGCCGTGTTGTTGTTAGCGTAACCCCTTCAAAAGAGACTGATTTTGTTGATTTTATGATTGACAGGGATATCCCCTTTTCTACCCTTGGGCATGTTACAAAGTCGGAACTGCGGATTGATGACGACTCTTATGGATTTATCTATGATGTTAAAAAAATTTATGAAAATGCTTTCGATAAACTCATGGAAAATCAATAGGAAGAACCAACTGAAGTATTAATTTATAGCATTTACCTGTTAATTTGTTTTTATCATAAAAAAATCAAGATACTATTTTATTTTAACATACGTTTTTGCTAAAATATCCTGTAAGTGAGAAAACTTTTTTTCATATTATTACTCCTTATATCCACAAATGGTTTTGCCCAGCAAAATAAAATGCTTAATTATCAGAAAATTGATATGAAAAATTTTCATTTTGGATATACGCTGGGCTTCAATACGATGGATTTTGATATTTACCGAACTCAAAAAGCCTTGGTGAATGATACTTTCCCTGAGATAAATCGTCTCTCCCCCGGGATAGATATTGGTATTGTAACAAATTTTAAAATTACCAGTTATCTTGATTTTAGGTTTTTACCAGGGATATCTCTTGGACAAAGGAATGTGCTGTTTTATGACAAGGAGGACAATGCCTTTTCGGAAATGAAGATAGGGTCCACTTTTATCAATTTACCTTTTATTCTTAAATTCAAATCTAAGCGAATTAATAATTATCGTCCCTATCTGGTGGGAGGAGCAAATATACGCTATGATATGGCAAGAAATAAAGATTTTAATGCCAGTGAAGAAATCTACATCAAATTAATGCCATTTGATTTTTATTATGAAGCAGGGTTTGGGATTGATTTTTATTTACCCTATTTTAAGTTTTCCACGGAAATAAAATATTCGGTAGGGAATTTAAACGTCTTATCTCCTGACAAACACGACAGCTACCCCGGATACGTCAATTCCCTTGACAAGCTGAAATCAAGAATGGTTATTTTATCCTTTCATTTTGAATAAGAAAATTCTTACCCTTTTTTTATTTCTGAACAAATGATTCCTGCAGCAACTGAAACATTTAAAGAATCGATTGTTGCCTCCCGGCTGAACTTTGGTATATATATCTGTTCACTTAAACAGGTAATAATATCCTGAGAAATGCCATGTGATTCACTTCCTAATACAATAATGCTTTTTTTGTTCAATCGGGTTTTATAAATATTCTTACCGGATAAAGTGGTTCCGTAAATTGTTAAATCCGTTTTCTCCCTGATTACTTTTAAAAAACCATAGAGGTTTCTGTAGAAGATGTTTACCCTGCCAATAGACCCCATGCTCGCTTGAATTGATTTGGGATTATAAATATCAGCTGTGTTCTCTGAACAAATAATGTTTTTTATTCCAAACCAGTCTGCAATGCGAATAATGGTTCCTAAATTTCCGGGATCATTAATGTCAGACAAAGCAAGGGTTGTTTCTTCCTTTATATTTTCCAGGTTGAGCCTTTTTTCAGGGAATTTTACCAATGCCAATACTTGATTGGGCGTCTGCAGGGCACTAATCTTTTTTAACTCTGATTGAGTAATCTGAAAAACTTTTTTATCCTCTTTAAGATGATACTTTAGTATAAAATCTTCGGTTGAATAAATGGAATGAATTTTGAAATCAGATCTTATTAACTCATGTACAATTTTTTCACCTTCAGCAATAAATAGTTTTTCTGAAGTTCTATTTTTCTTTTTCTTTAGTGAGTTAATAAATTTAATTTTATTTTTGCTTAACATGAATTTAATTCAAATTTTATAAATGCAGGAAAAAAATTTCGCAAGTCATAAATTTCATAAAATTGCTAAATTACATTATTTTTTGTCTATTCTGTTAGGTTTTACATTATTCTCCTGCAGCATCACTAAAAATTTACCAGATGATAAATATCTTCTGAAGGAAAACAAAATTGAAATAGATTCAAAAGAAATTTCAAAGAAAAAGATCCAAAGATACATCAAGCAAAAGCCTAACCGAAGAACACTTGGGATTCGATTGCCTTTATATATTTACAATATGGCCGATCCGGATAAAGAAGAAGGTTTTTCCAAATGGTTGAAAAAGAATGGAGAAAAGCCGGTTATCTGGGATAAATACCTTACGAAAGAATCAAAAACACAAATTGAGTATTTTCTTGAAAATGAAGGATATTATAGTTCGAAAGTTAAGGATACGGTTATTTTTGATGACCAAAAGGCAACTGTAAAATATAAAATTCAACTGAATGACCCTTATATTATCGATTCTATTAATTTTGTTGTTAAAGATAGTGTCTTATTGCCTTACATTTATAAAGATTCCTCAAATACTTTAATTCATCCCGGAGATATTTTTTCGGTTAACCTTCTACAGAAAGAGCGAGAAAGAATAGAAGGATACCTGAAAACCAAAGGATTTTATAAATTTTCAAAGGATTTTGTTAGTTATATAGCTGATACATCAGAAAGTAAGAATCGTGTTGATTTGAAGATCGTAATCAATAAGAATGTGATCAGAGATGAAAGAACACAGACAAAAAGAGTTTCTCATAAAAAATATAAGGTGAGAGATATTTATGTTTTTCCAAATTATGATCCGGAAACGGTGTTAGCAGATAATGAAGAATACAGGAAGAAACAGGACACCGCTTATTATGATCAGATTCGATTCGTATACAAAAATAAACCAGGGATCAAAACAGAAGTGATAAGACAGGCTAATTATATTCTTCCCGGGCAGTTATATAATCAGGAAGATGTAAACAGTACCTATAATCATTTAAATTCGCTGAGAATCTTTAAGTTTATTAATATTAATTTTCAGGAAGTGGGTTCTGTAAATGACGAACCACAACTCGATTGTTATATATACCTCAAAAAGTATAAGCTTCAATCTTATACGATTGAGCTGGAAGGAACCAACTCATCGGGGAATATTGGAGGGGCAGGGAACCTGTTATACCGCCATAAAAGCCTTTTTGGAGGGGCAGAACAATTTCAAACTAAGCTTACAGGGGCATTTGAGATACTCGATCAGGAGCAATTCAACAGATTGGACCATTCCAAAAAATTAGGGGTAGAAATGGGATTGGATGTCCCGAAATTCATGGCGCCTTTCTTAGAAAGCGAAAAATTTGTTAAAAAATATACACCCAAAACATCAATCTCTGGTCTTTATAATTATCAGGAGAGACCTGACTATACAAGAACATTAAGCAATTTATCTTATGGGTATAAGTGGCAGGGGAATCGTTTCCTGACCCATTTTATAAATCCCCTGGAACTTAATATTCTGCAATTGCCTTATGTCTCAGACATCTTTAAGGAGTCTATTAATAATACTTATTTGGAAAACAGCTATAAAGATCATTTTCTTTCAGTAACAAGCTATAGTTTGATATTTAACAATCAGGATGTAAAAAAGATAAACAACTTCCACTTTTTACGTTTTAATACTGAGTTCGGGGGTAACTTATTGACTGCCTTTAATGAAGTAACAAATGCCGAAACAGTAAACGGTAATTATCAGTTGTTTGGGATTCGATATGCTCAATATTTTAAAGTTGATTTTGATATAAGGTATTACCAGATATTGAATCCGAACAATCGTTTTGTTTACAGGCTTTTCGTAGGTGGAGGGGTTCCTTATGGTAACTCTGAAGCCCTGCCTTTTGTAAAGCAGTATTTTGCCGGTGGAGCCAATAGTATCAGAGCATGGAATGTTCGGTCTTTAGGCCCGGGTTCATTCACACTCGGAGAAATAAAAGGCTATCCCAACCAAACGGCTGATTTGAAAATTGAAATGAACTGGGAATATCGGTTTAAGATACTGGGGATACTTGAGGGAGCTATTTTTACTGATATAGGAAATATATGGGCTTTGAACAGGAATGATATGAGAGAAGGAGCCCTCTTTCAATATGATAAATTTCTTGAAGATATGGCTATTGGTACAGGCCTGGGAATTCGGTTTGATTTATCTTTTTCTGTTATTAGACTCGATCTCGGCCTGCAATTCAGAGATCCATCCAAAGAAGAATATAATAGGTGGCTTATAGGTAACAGACCCATAAACCATAATACCCTTACCTGGAATATTGCGATTGGATATCCATTTTAATTCGTTTACTGGTTTTTCTTTTCAATTTATTTTATAAATTTGTATGGAGTGTCCAACTAAAAAATATTTGATTATGTCTTACGATAAAATATTAAAATTGCTCGGAAATGATGCTGATGATTTATTGAAGCATCAGTCTAAAACAGTATCCAAAGATCAATTACATCTACCTGGTCCTGATTTTATTGACAGAGTTTTCTATCATACCAACAGAAGCCCAAAAGTGTTGAGAAGTCTTCAGGAAATGTTTAACCACGGAAGATTGGGGGGTACAGGATATTTGTCTGTATTGCCCGTTGATCAAGGGATAGAACATTCAGCAGGTGCCTCATTTGCTCCGAATCCTATCTATTTTGATCCGGAAAATATTGTGAAATTGGCTATTGAAGGTGGAACCAATGCGGTTGCATCAACTTTTGGAGTTCTTGCGGCAACATCAAGAAAATATGCCCATAAGATTCCTTTTATTGTCAAGATTAATCACAATGAATTGTTGTCATACCCAAATACACACGACCAGATTCCTTTTGGATCTGTTGATGAAGCATGGAACCTTGGAGCAACAGCTATTGGAGCAACAATTTATTTTGGTAGTGATAATTCAAACAGACAAATTATGGAAGTTGCCGAAGCTTTTGAAAGAGCTCATGAACTAGGCATGGCAACAATACTGTGGTGCTATTTACGTAATAATGAATTCAAAAAAGATGGAACTGATTACCACCTCGCAGCTGATCTTTCAGGACAGGCAAACCATTTGGGAGTAACTATTCAAGCTGATATTATAAAACAGAAAATGCCAAAAACAAATGGTGGATATAAAGCCATAAAATTTGGAAAAACGCATGATAAAGTATATGAGGATCTGTCTTCAGACCATCCTATTGATCTAACCCGCTATCAAGTGATAAACAACTATATGGGACGTATTGGTCTTATTAATTCCGGTGGTGCTTCTAAAGGAGAAAGCGACCTTGAAGAAGCTGTTGCTACTGCAGTTATTAATAAACGTGCCGGAGGTATGGGATTAATTAGCGGAAGAAAATCATTCCAAAGACCCATGAAGGATGGTATTGAATTGTTAAATGTAATTCAGGATGTATACCTGAGTAAAGAAATTGATATTGCATAACAAACTACTGAATTTGTTTTTTTGAAGGGGCGTATTTCCGCCCCTTTTTTATTTTAATCTCTTTAATTTGATATTATATACTTTTTTTTTAATATTGCTTTGCAATTTATGAATCAATCGGGTTAGAAACCCTA
>CAZWHH010000049.1:0-10514 GCA_964633615.1 uncultured Bacteroidales bacterium
TGCGCTCATTAGCTGTTGAAGCACAGGAGTACTACTTTGATCAATACAGTGTTAAGGAAGGGTTGTCTCAATCAAAAGTATATGACGTGGTCCAGGACGAACAAGGATACTTATGGTTGGGAACAGAAAGCGGCATATCCAGGTTTGACGGAAACAAATTTGTCAATTATACCATAGATAAAGGCATTGGTGAAAAGGCAGTACGTTCCATTTATATCGACAGGAAAGGGAGTATTTGGTTCGGACACAAAGCCGGAACAATCACTTATTACAATGGGAAAACTTTTCAGGTGCACCCACTAAGTAATGTTCTAAATTCTGATGTAACCTCCGTGATTGAAGATAAACATCAGCAATTTTGGGTTTCTACTTCAGGAGATGGTGTGATCAGGCTGGAAACTCCTTACCAGATGGATACCTCAAAATTGAATTACAAGCAGTTTAAGGGAAAAGAAATAGGTGACAGGGCCTTTGGAAGTTATATTGATAAGGACAGTACATTATTTTTTATCACGGATGCTATGATAAAAAAATATAACTATGAAAAGGAAAATTTTGTCAAATTTCATCCGGAAGGATTAACCAGCTATTTTCAAATAACTTCAATGATGGAGGACAGCCGGGGGGATCTCTGGTTTGGAACATATCATGGCGGTATTTTCAGGTATTTCGCACAAGAAGACTCCTTTAAAATTTATGATTCCAAAAGAGATGGAATTGCAAATAACTGGATTAGTTGTATAAAAGAAGATAGCAAAGGGAATGTGTGGGTTGGAACATGGGGGGGTGGAATATCCCGGTTTTCAGGAAAAGGAATAAAGACTTTTAATACATCAAACGGCCTGAATGATAATAAAATATGGGCCATTGAAGAAGATATGGAAGGCAATATCCTGATAGGAACAAACGAACATGGTTTGCTTATTTTTAAAGGAGAACAGTTTGTCACATACAATGATGAAATTAGTTCAAATCCGGGAATTATTGATCCTCATGTGTATGCTATCTATGAAGATCAAAAAGGCCATTATTGGTTTGGGACAAATAACGGGATTACTATTTATAACCCTGATGGAGAAGAAGGGAAGAAGGTACGGTATATAAATAATGAAAATAATATGATCGGGGACCAAATTCGGTTCATTAAAGAAGACAGAGATGGTAATATCTGGATAGCAACCAATGATAATGGAGTGACCCAGTATTTCCCCGAAACAAATGATTTTTTCTTCAATCCGGTGTTAAACCGACCTTTTAGAAAAGGCTGGATAACTGAAGTGAAAATTGATCAAAACAATTATTTATGGATTGGTACCATAGAGGGCATTTTCTGTTATGATATTGATGCCCGGAAAGTTAAGGACTATTTTAGCCAGAAAGATGGAATTGCCGGTAATTCAATAACAGCGCTTTACATCGATGACAAAGAGAGGATCTGGGTTGGTTCAGAATATAAAGGAATCACTATAATTGATGATAAAATATTTAAACAGATTGATACCGAAGATAAAATATCCCCTACTGATATTATTCAGGATAATACAGGGAAAATATGGATAGGAAGCAGATCTAAAGGTGTATATACTTACGAAACAGATAGCCTTGTTCAAAAATATTCACAGAATAATGGTTTGCTAAGTGATCACATAACTCTGCTTAATATTGATGATGATAATAATTTGTTTATTGGAACAAACCAGGGGTTAAACATGATATCACAACCCGATGGAGAAATTCGCACTTATACAAAGAAAAACGGTTTTACCGGCATTGAAACAAAAGACAATGCCACTTATAAAGACCACAAAGGGAATTTTTGGTTTGGAACTATTAAAGGAGCGATAAAATATAAGCCAGAGTATAAAGGAAAACTAATTTCTGAACCACAGACCCATATAGAATCAATGCTTGTTAATATGGAAAAAACTCCAATGGTTCAGGATAAAAAATTTAATTACACAGAAAATTCAATATCATTTAATTTTAACAGCATTTCCCTCACCAATCCTGATGCGATTAAATATAAAATAAAATTAGAGGGGGCAGACAAGAAGTGGAAACCATTCACAAATCAAACCACGGCAAATTATTCAAGTTTGTCTCCGGGAGTATATACTTTTAAAGTAAAAGCTCAAAATTATGCAGGAATATGGAATACGGAACCTGCTACCTATCATTTCGTTATCAAGCCTCCCTTTTATCAAACATGGTGGTTTATTCTGGGGGTAATCGTTATTGGTATCGTGATTATTGTTGTTTATATTAAATTAAGAGAAAGGAATTTAAAGAAAGAGAAACAAATTCTCGAACAAAAAGTAGCGGAACGAACAATTGAAATAAGGAACAAAAATGAGGAACTGGAAAAGAAAAACAATGACATTTTGGATAGCATACGCTATGCAAAGAGAATACAAGTGGCTGTATTACCTCCCGATATTCCTTTTGAGGATATGTTTTTGATATTCAGACCCAAGGATATTGTCAGTGGTGATTTTTACTGGTTCGAATCGGTTGATAACAAAGAATTAATGGCTGCTGTAGATTGCACAGGGCATGGAGTTCCCGGAGCTTTTCTTTCTATCATGGGTCATAATTTGCTTACCAAAATAGTAAAAGAATACGGAATCATGAGGCCCGACTTGATCTTAAATAAACTGAATCATGAAATTATGATGGCCCTGCACCAGAGCAATGTCCATGGAGAAATGGTTGTCAATGATGGAATGGATATGGCTTTAATGTGTTATGACAGAAATACCAATACGTTAGAATTTTCCGGGGCATATAACTCCTTATATCTTTACCGGGGTAAAGAGCTGGAAGAATATAAAGCCAATCGATTTCCTATTGGCAGGACGGCGGGAATTGAAAACAAAAAATTTACCAATTATAAAATAGAAGTGAATAAAGGGGAGACTGCTTACATTTTTTCTGATGGTTATGCAGATCAATTTGGAGGGGAACAAGGAAAGAAATTTAAGTCACGACCCCTTAAAAACTTCCTGGCTTCAATACAGGATTTAAATATGCATCAGCAAAAGGATGCTTTAGAGAAGAATTTTGATGAATGGAAAAAGGATTATAATCAGGTTGACGATGTAGTATTTATAGGAAAACGATTTTAACCCCGACTTAGGCGAACTTAAATTTTTGAAAAAAATTTTAGTGAACCTTAGTCGCTGTCGGAGACAGGAATAATTCTTGAATTATTCGGGTTAAATGTTACTTTTGTAAGTGATAAATTAATTTGAAAATGACAAATAGATGAAAAAATTTAAAAAATTTGTCACTTATATTCCTTTTCTTTTTGCTGTATATTCAGGTTTTTCACAACCCATTACCCATAATGCAGAGGTCAGTTTGTTAACCTGTTCTTCAGGGAAAGAATTGTATGCTACATTTGGGCACAGCGCCATTCGGGTATATGATTCAATTACTCAAACCGACATTGTTTTTAATTATGGGGTTTTCGATTTTAATACACCCAATTTTTACTGGAAATTTGTCAACGGAAAATTAAAATATCAGTTGGCTATTCAGTCTGCCAGGAGATTCATCAGGATGTATGAAAAAGAAGGAAGATCAGTGATTGAAGAAAAGATAATCCTTAAAAAGGAAGAAAAAAGGGACCTTTTGGCCTACCTTCAGAAAAATTATCTGCCCGAAAACCGGTATTATTTGTATGATTTTTTTTATAACAACTGCTCATCTAAGATTTGGGATGTAACCGTTAAGCAAGTGAATCAACCCCTGTATTATGATTCAGAAAACCAGGGCAACATTACTTTTCGGCAGATGCTCTATCCGTATCTCAAAGATCTTCCGTGGGCAAAATTAGGGATTAATATATTGCTGGGAATGCCAGCTGATGAAATAGCGAATTTCGAGGAACAAGTGTTTCTTCCGGATTATTTATCCTATAATATGAGTCATACGCTCAGAGAAAAAAACAAAAACAATGCGCAGAGTTTGTTGGGCCCCAGAAAAGTACTTGTGGAAAAGAAAACTCCGGAGCATAATGATAAGCTGAAGCCTATCCGGGTGTTCTGGATCTTCTTTGTACTCATTTTTATGTTGACTATTCTGGGAGTTTCTAAAAAGATTCTTTCAATTATTGATTATATTATATATTCTTCGGCCGGACTTTTGGGATTGCTTTTGACTTTCTTATGGTTTATTTCAGAACATCAGGCAATGAATGCCAACCTGGATTTATTGTGGGCCAATCCAATAGCCTTTTTAATAATCATAAGTAAGATTTTTTCCCTAAAAAAAATTAATAAAAACTTAACCTTTCTATACCTGATGTTTTTAATTGCAGGGCTAGTAAGCTGGATCTTTATTAGTCAATATCTTAGCCCGGTAATTCTGCCGGTAATTTTAATAATTTTAATAAGAATTATATATTCCTTAGGGGAGCTTTTTCATATTTCTTTTATTGGTTCCAAACTATTCAGTTCAAATATTAAATTATATGAAAAGGTTAGGAGGAATAACTCTTGATGACCCGATAGGATTGCTATTGGATTTTACCCCAGACTAATTAAATGTTATACAAACTACTCTTATAAAAAGATTTTTGTGTTATTGATTAAACCTTCACTTGATTAAGGATTCGAAGTATATTTACTTAACCTTATAAAAGTCATTATGAAAATTAAAATTTGTTTTATATTGCTGATAACCATTGCTTTAATAAAACCAGCATTTTCTCAGGATACTGATGATAAAGGGATACAAAGTAATGTAACTATAATAGGACCAGGAGGCTTCAGTTTACCTTTTAAAATTGCTGGTAATAATACAGAAGGTCCTAGCTTAAGAGGATTACCCTTTATTCACAAAAAGTGGGAAAAAGGGAGGCTTCTTTTAAAAGACAAAAATATCACAGGCATCGGGGTGCGATATAATGCTTATTACGATAGAATTGAACTCCTGAAGGGAAATAAAGCATATTCTATATTTGAACAGGACAAGGTAAAAAGAATTGAATTGCTGAACAAAGACAGTTTAATAAATCAAATATTTATTTATACAGCACATATAAATACTAATGGTGAAAAAGAATCTGGATATTTTCAGTTACTTATTGATGGAGAAATAAGTCTTCTTAAAAGATACACCTGTAAGATAAAGAAACCTAACTTTTCTTATTCCATGAGATCTGGTCATCGCAATCCGCGTTATGTTCATACGGAAAAATATTACATAAAGAAAAGCAAGGATTCTATTGCCAAACCAATTGAAATGAAATGGGATGAGTTTTTCGCTTATTTCGGAAGTAAAGCAAAAAAGATGAAGGATTACGCCAGGAAAATTGATTTGTCTCCTGCAAATGAAAAGGATCTGATGCTTATTCTGAGATACGCTAATACAATTAATTAGAGGTTGACTTGCTAATTGATTAGTCATTTCTCTGTGGGTTGTCTTTATATTTTATAAGGAAAAAACAAGTTTATACCTTTCTGATTTTTTATAGGTAAATAGGAGAGTAATTTTATTTGTCTTTCATTAACAATATTTGCTATAGCATTTATTATTAGAAGTTTTTGCCCACATGCAGAATGAATTTTTCTTATGTTGTATTGATTAAATGAAACAAATGTTGATATTAACTCAAATTGAAAGTTTCATTTTATTATTTTTGAAGCACATTAAAAATTCAAAATGGCATGAAAAAATTATTTTTTTTAATATTCATTGTTTTAATTGCAGCATGTAATCAAAATAATAAATTTGAGATTAATGGTGAAATAGAAGGAGTGGAAGGGGAAGCTGTTTATCTGAAAGAAAAGCTGCTTGGCAAAAGTCAGGTTATAGATTCAGCAAAAATTAATCAAAAAGGGATTTTTTCTTTTAAACACACCATCGAATATCCCAAGTTTTATCAACTTGGTTTATCAGATCAAAAATTTATTACATTACTCATAAAGCCGGGAGAAGAAGTGAAAATATGGATTCCTTCCGGAAATTTTACCAATTATACAGTCGAAGGGTCTGTGGGAAGCCAGAAGGTTAAAAAACTTGAAAACAGACTCAGAAAGACGACCACAAAACTAGATTCATTATCGGCTATTTATAACAAAGTTCAAAATAAAAAGCAAAGCAGTAAAAAATTAAATGAAATAGACCAGGAATACCAATCAATTATACAAAATCAAAGAGACTCTTCTATTGCATTTATCCTTGATAACCTGGGTTCTATGGCAAGTATCATGGCTCTTTATCAAAAAATTAATGAGGATACTTATGTTTTATATAAAAACAGGGATTTACAGTATATTAAACTGGTGGCTGATTCCCTTCAGAATAAATATCCCGGATCAGAGCATGTCAAAGCATTGATTGCTAACAAGGATGACTTGATAAAAAAATACAATAATCTGGCCGAGAACAAACGCTTTCAAAAATATGCAGAGCAATCAGATTTTCCGGTACCGGTAGTTAAATTGCCTGATTTGAAAGGTGATACAATTTCTCTTAAAGAGGTAGATGAAAAAATGTTGCTCCTGAGTTTTTATTCTACAAAAGACAGGGGCAGCCTTGAGAGAAATCTGAAATTAAAAAACATTTACAAGAAGTACCATTCCAAAGGTTTTGAAATTTACCAGGTGAATTTAGATAAAGACATGGAAAACTGGGAGAAATCTGTTAGGTTCGATGAATTGCCATGGATTAGTGTGGGAGGAGCTGATGGAAGAAACCAATATTATGGGAGAGTCTACAATGTAACTGAATTACCTACAGATTTTCTGCTTAATAAAGAAAGGGAAATCATAGCCAGGAATCCGGATATTGAAGAATTAAAAAGAACTTTATCTGTTGCACTTGATTAACTATAAGAAATGAATGGGAGCTGATACAAAAAAAATATATTTTGCCTCTGATTTTCATCTTGGAGCACCAAATTATGAGGAGAGCCTTTTACGGGAAAAGAAACTTCTGGAATGGCTCAATGCAATAGAGCCAGATGTTGGTGAATTATATTTGCTGGGAGATATTTTTGATTTCTGGTTTGAATATAAGCATGCAATACCCAAGGGTTCAACCCGATTCCTTGGGAAAATAGCTGAATTTTCTGACAAGGGCATACCCGTTCATTTGTTTGCCGGGAATCATGATATGTGGCTTTTTGGATACCTGCAAAAAGAAACCGGGATGATTTATCACAAAGGATCCTTAACAGTAGAGTTGAAAGGTAAAAAATTCTTTCTGGCCCATGGAGATGGGTTGGGACCCGGGGATAAAAAATATAAACTATTGAAGAAGCTCTTTAGGAATAGAATAGCTCAATGGTTGTTTGCGAGGCTGCACCCGAACCTGGGGATTGCCATTGCACGAAAATGGTCGTGCAGCAGCCGTATTGCCAATGGGGAACCCCCTAAATTTCAGGGAGAAGAAAAGGAATTGCTTGTTCACTATGTTAAAGAGCTGGCAAAGACAGCGCGTTATGATTATTACATTTTTGGTCACAGGCATACTCCCATTGACCTGAAAATTAATGAAAACATCAGGTACATTAATCTGGGGGACTGGATCACACATTTTACTTACGGAGTGTTTGACGGCACTGATTTTAAATTAAAAAGCTGGTAGATCAATTGGTTTTCAATTTAAATTTCCGGACATGCAGTATTTAGGGAATAAATTCAAATCAGCCTTCAATGGCATGAAAGAATTCACCTTCTCGGAAAAAGATAACCTGGTTCACGTTGCAGCTATACTGTTGGTAGTTATAGCAGGGTTCGTTTTCAAGATAGCCGCCGGGGAATGGATCGCCATTATTTTATGTATTGGTATGGTTCTGACTACTGAAATGATTAATCAAAGCATTGAAAAAATTTGCGATTATATTCAACCCAAGTCAGATGACCAGATTAGGAAAACAAAAGATATTACTGCAGGAGCAGTACTCTTTGCTTCAATTATTTCCGTAATTATTGCCCTGATTATTTTTGTTCCTAAAATTATTTTATTTCTGAAATAAATTACTTTTCGAAGTAATTTTCCAATCTTTTCCGGAATATTTTTTTATTCACATTGTTAATGTTTTCTACAATAGCCATAATCTGACTCCTTCTTTCTTTTTTGGTCATTTCACTTATTTTTTTCGCATCACTGAAAACTATGTGATCCACTTCATAACCTGTTTCATTCAGACTCATGGCTACAGCAGCATTAAAATTATCAAAAATAATAATAGATGGAAGCTGGTCTTTTGAATAATCGTTCACAGCTTTCAAAACCATTGTTTTTATATACTGAATCTGTGTCTTTCCCAAATAGTTGGCACCCAATAATAATTTTACCATATCTATTCTTGCCAGTTTCTTTTTCTCTTCTTTTTTCTTCATTCTTCTATATTTCCAATTTCCTGTTTCCTTAAATAATTCTATAAAATCCTCAGGCACATCGTTCAGACGATTCAGATTACCTTGATTTTTGCGGATTTTATACTCTTTTTGTGCATAACGCTGGTTAACAGGAGCATAATAATCCCATTTCTTTGTTCGTCTGTATGATTCAGTAACAGGACTTGGTTTCCAGTTAGTCTCAGGTCTCTTCATGAGGGGGGCAGTAAGCTGCAAATAGTTTTTTTCCAGGGCGTAAAGCAAACAATTTATAAAATGGGCCCATCCTCCTCCAATTGAATTATGCAGAGCGCTCCACAGCGTTTTGTCAGCTGAAATTGTTTGATTGCTATCAGGTTTTTGCTCATTTTCGATTTTTATATTTTTTAATTGCTCAATAAAAGTTTCTGAGAGCCGGGCAGGATAATAGGTATATTGATTTCTCTTCTCACCATATTTGCTGTCTGAGTGAGGCAGTTGGTTTACATCCAGGATATAACTGCTATCGTTGGATAATTGGAGATTAATTTTAAGATTCGAACCCCACTTCATATTTTTAATATCGGGTTGTTTAATATGCTGACCATGAAGATTAAGTGTGAAAACAACAGCAGATAAGAGCAATATAGTTCTTTTCATTTGGATAAAGATTAATTAGTAGTTTTATATTCTGAGATTTATTTCTTCTAAAGTCTCCATTTTTTGATACTGCATCCCCTGTAACCCTTATGCTTTATTCATTGCCTTTTGTCTATATGATACAGGTGAGGATTCATTTGGATCATTTTTAACTGTTGAATGATAAATAATAAGCGATTCAATAGCTATTGTAAATTTAGGATTTTTCATTGAGAAATTCGAGGGAATTCGGGTTAAATTATTTGCATGGGACTCAAATGCAAAAAAGCCGCCAGAATTTTCATGGCGGCTTATACTATGTTGATTTTTCAGCAAGACTTATTTATGATTATTCTTCATCCAGCATTACTTTCAGGATTTTGATGGCAGCGTCAGGGATAGTGGTACCGGGACCAAAAACACCCACAACACCAGCATCATACAGATATTTATAATCCTGTGATGGGATGACACCCCCTGCAATGACCATAATATCTTCTCTGCCAAGTTTTTTGAGTTCTTCTATTACCTGGGGCACCAGGGTTTTGTGTCCTGCTGCCAGGCTGGAAACGCCAAGAATATGGACATCATTCTCCACAGCTTGTCTTGCCGCTTCGGCAGGAGTCTGAAAAAGGGGTCCGATGTCCACATCAAAACCAAGATCAGCGTACCCAGTTGAAACGACTTTTGCTCCACGATCGTGTCCATCCTGGCCCATTTTTGCCACCATGATACGTGGTTGACGGCCTTCTTCTTCTGCAAACTTTTTAACCAGCTCCCTGGCTTTTTGGTATTTATCATCATCTTTGGATTCAGAAGAATATACTCCGGAAATTGAGCGTGTAACAGCTGTATATCTACCTGCTTCTTTTTCACAAGCGTAAGAAATCTCACCAAGTGAAGCCCGTTTTTTAGCTGCATTTATTGAGAGTTCTAACAGGTTCCCTTTTCCTGTTTTGGCACATTCGGTGAGTTTATCCAGGGCTTTTTGCACCTCTTCTTCGTTTCTTTCTTCCTTCAGCTTTTTTAGTCGCTTAAGCTGTGATTCTCGCACTGCTGTATTATCGACATCCAGAATTTCAATCGGATCTTCTTTATCCAGGCGATATTTATTCACACCTACTCTTACCTCTTTTCCGGTATCCAGTCGGGCTTGCTTTTTGGCGGCCGCCTCTTCGATTCTCATTTTTGGAACGCCTGTCTCAATGGCTTTGGTCATGCCACCCAGCTCTTCAATCTCCTTAATATGCTCCCAGGCCCTGTTGGCAATCTCATCAGTAAGTTTCTCCACATAATAAGAACCAGCCCATGGATCAAGAGATTTGGTTATTTTGGTTTCCTCCTGTAAATATATCTGTGTATTTCTGGCAATACGTGCTGAAAAATCCGTAGGGAGGGCAATGGCTTCATCTAGTGCGTTTGTATGAAGCGACTGTGTATGGCCGAGTGCTGCACCCATTGCTTCCACGCAGGTACGAGCCACATTATTGAACGGATCCTGTTCTGTTAAGCTCCATCCGGAGGTTTGTGAGTGTGTTCTCAAAG
>CAZWHH010000050.1:0-5861 GCA_964633615.1 uncultured Bacteroidales bacterium
TTTTAAGACAATTGCTGAAAAGAATATGCTGGAGAAGAGTAAGTTTATGGAACAACTAGGACATTATGGAATACTAAACCTTCGGGTAAAGCCCGGGGAACTTACAATGGCTGTTTTAAACCGATATCTTGAAATAAAGAACAGGGGATTGATATAGATTATCCTTTAACCAACAATAAAGTTTTATTTTAAAAATCTTTCGATTATTTATATTTTTACCACCACATAAAATGCTTTAAAATTAATTATTATGATCTATAGATTTTTGCTCCCTTTTATTATTCTCATTACACTATGTTATAGTTACTCTGCTCATGCACAAGATGATTGGGACCTTATAAAAAATTCTGAGGGAATAAAAGTTTATTCAAAGACAAGTGATAATGATGAAAATGTTGAAATTAAAGCGGTTTCCTCTTTAAAAGGTGAACTAAAAACATTCCGTAAGATAATGAATGATGTCCCGAATTATAAAAAATGGATGCATGCAGCCAAAGAAACCACTCTGCTAAAACGAAAAAACAGTTCGGAATTTACATATTATATGCATTCCGATTTTCCATGGCCTGCCAAAGACAGGGATATTGTGATAAAAACGGTTCTTCATTATAAACCTGAAAATGGAGAGGTTTACACGGTCTCAAAGAGCGTCAATGCCCTGATTGAAAAAAAAGATGGAATCAATCGAATTAAGGATATGGAGGCTTCCTGGCATTTTTCTGAAGAGGGAAATGAAAAGGTAAAAGTAACTTATTATGGAAAAATCACGCCAAGTATTCAACTTCCCGATTGGCTTGCTAAAATTGTTTATAATACCGGGCCATACAATACAATAAAAAATATGCGTGAGTATATTAGAAAGAACAGTTTTTAATTCCCTCCATCCTGGCAGGCATTGTCAGAAATACAAGAAAAATAAAAAAAGAGAGCAGAAATTAGCCGTTGGTTAATAATGATTTTGTGGCTGACAATGGATACAGAATTCATATCCCTTTCTTCAATAGGCTGATATAAAACAGGAAGTGTATAAAACCATCAATTTTTGGATTCCTGTGGATGTTTTTATCTTTTTTTATTCTTCTTTTTCTTAACCTTATCCTTAAATTTTATACGATTGAAAGACAAAGATTTAATCATCCAGTTTGGGAGGGGTTTATGCGGATTTCTTTTCTTTAATTTTATATACCACCCGAGTTTTTTGATCAGGGGGACTTTATGCGTTTCTACAAATTCAATGAGGGTACCATCCGGATCTTCTATATAGGAAAAGTGACCAGCTGCTTCTCCCATATCAAAACTATTCTTATTATTATGTTTGACATGGCTATCGACTGTAAAATCAAACCCTTTGGCTTTACACTCCTCTTTAAGTTTATTCATCCCGTGGATGTCAAAACACAGGTGAATGAAGCCCGGATCTCCCCAGTACCGGTCTTTGTAAATTTTTCGTGCTTCCCTGGATTTTACCTGAACCAACTCAATATTACTATCTCCCAATAAAAGTGAAAACCCTCCTTTTCTGGGTTCACTGTGCCCCAGTAAAACTCTTCTGAACTCTTCATTTCCTCCGGGAAGGACATTTAGATCAATAAAACTCCCTTCCCTATCATAAATAACTTCATCGTACCCAAGAATTTCGGAGTAGACTTTTTTGGCTTTATTCACATCTGACACACCAATAACAGCCCCATAAATTCCTCCGGAGTGTTTTTTTTCATTTTTATACCAGGAATTGGTTTCGACCATTTGGAAATGGTTCCCAAACGGATCTTTAATAAAAAAAGTCTCTTCTCCGGCGGGTGTTGGTTCAGGTTTATTTAAAATTTCTACACCTTGTTCTTTTAATATGCTATAAGTTTCCTTAACATCTTTACATTTAATTTTTGCCGCAAAAATCCCCAAATCTCCTAATTTAACGTCAAACGCGGGCTTCTGTGGCTTTCTTTGTGTATATTTCCAAATTTCAAAACCTCCACCCCCTTGCAGATTAAGAGCTAAAGCAGCATGACGCTTTTGAGGCTTGCCTCCTGTATATGGCAGCATAAGCTCTGCAACGGTAGTATCTTCAAAAACCTTGATATCTGTTCCGAATACTTTATGATACCACTTCCATGCTTCTTTCACATTATGCTCAATCCCGATTCCAATTTGCTGTATACCGCTGATTATTTTTTCATTCATCTATCCAACATTTTAGTCCTGCAAGTTATTAAAAAATTAGGAATTCTTAAAATAAAATTATGGCTGAAACCATTGTAAACTTATCTATACAGGAGATTAAGTCGGTTTTATTCTTTTAACAATTTTATTAAAAACAAATGGAAGGTATTTTTTCAGATAGACCATTAATAATTCTTTGCCTCCTACCAAAATTTCTTTTTTCTCTTTTCTTAGTCCCCGGAGTATTATTCTTGCACTTTTCTCAGCAGTTATTCCTGTTTCCTGGCCTTGATCCATTTGATTATGCTGTTTCCCCTCTTTATTAAGGGCATGCAGTGAAATATTTGTTTGTACCCGACCAGGACAGATCATAGTGACTTTAATATTTTCATGCGCCATTTCAAACCTCAGGGTTTCATAAAAGCCGTATAATGCATGTTTTGAAGCCGAATAGGTTGAGCGAAGAGGAAACCCAAATTTTCCGGAGATGCTTGTAGTTGCAGCTATATGGCCCCCATTATTTTTTTTCATGTAAGGCAATACTAATTTCGTGAGATAAATATTTCCGAAAAAATTGATATTCATTATTTTTCTGTCTATTTGGGGAGGTGTCTCATCAACCCTGGAACGCTGGCTGATTCCTCCATTATTGATTAGCAGATCGATATTCCCGAACCTTTTAATAACCAGGGCTACTATTTCAGGAAATATTTCTGTATTTTCGAGATCGAAAGGGAAAATTTCCACATCAGAATCCAAAAAGATGCATTTTGCTTTTACTTCCTGAAGTTTTGTTTCATTAATATCTGAAAGCCCAAGATTTGCCTGTTCTTTTGCAAAAGCATAAGCCATTGCTTCGCCTATACCAGAAGAGGCTCCTGTGATCCAAACGGTTTTATTTTTATATGATCGCATTATATCTATAATTTTCCGAAAGATAAAAATAATCAGTTTAAAAGATATGTTTTCGCAGGTTTTTTGGCTAAGAACCTATTAAAAATTTTAAAGCATGTAACCTTCATGATTTCTTTCATCAGCTTATGTCTAAATGATCTGGATAAGGTTCTCAGTGATTGAATAACAATAATTAGATCAACTTAACAATAGGATGAAATTAATTTTTCTATCTTTGAAAATTTAAAATTTGTACTCATGTCAGATACCCTTCAGGTTTTAGATCAGATCAATTTGAATTTCAGTCAGGGCGGATTGTTTATACTCAATTTGACTTTGGCATTTATTATGTTTGGTGTAGCGTTAGAGATTGATGTTGAGAGTTTTAAAAAAATAATCAAGAAACCCAAATCTGCCATTATCGGTTTTTTTTCCCAGTTTCTTTTACTTCCCGCGCTTACCTTTTTATTGATATTAATTATTAAGCCAAGTGCCAGTGTGGCTTTAGGAATGTTACTGGTGGCATCCTGCCCGGGTGGGAATATCTCCAACTTTATATCGCTCCTCGCGCGTGGCAATGCTGCCTTAAGCGTTACATTAACTGCCATAGCAACACTGGGAGCTATTTTCCTTACTCCAATAAATTTTGCCTTCTGGGGTAGCATGTATGAAAAGGCTTCACATATCATTATTCCCATTGAGATCGATCCATGGCATATGTTACGAACCGTTTTTATTCTCCTGGGCATCCCTCTTGTAGTTGGAATGTTATTTTCCAGGTATTATCCCAAAGTAACAAAGCGAATCATCAAGCCAATAAAAATAATCTCCATCCTGATATTCACAGCTTTTATTGTGATCGCTTTTGCCAATAATTTTGAATATTTTTTGAAGTACATTCATTTAATTTTTATTATTGTCTTAATTCATAATGCACTGGCTTTATTAACAGGTTTTTCCATAAGCAGTTTATTCAAAGTACCCCGGGCTGACCGACGTTCGATTTCTATTGAGACAGGGATACAGAATTCAGGACTGGCTTTGGTATTAATATTTAACCCGAATTTATTTGATGGTTTGGGAGGCATGGCATACATAGCGGCATGGTGGGGAATTTGGCATATTATTTCAGGTTTACTGATTGCAGGCATATTATCTAAGAAACCACTTAATAAAAAATTTGAATTTCAAATAACAGGTGGGAAAAAAATAAAGTTATAATAAATTAGTAATTGTTCTATGGGTTTACATAATATAGAAAAACGTGATTGGCGCTATATTTTTTTAAGACGATTCGTTACTTTTAATTACCGTTCTTTTTTCTGTTCAATCACTGTTTTAGGAAGAGAAAACATACCCGAAGATTCTCCGGTGATTTACGTTCCAAACCATCAAAATGCCCTTATGGATGCCCTGGCTATATTAAAAACAACCAAAAACCCGCCTGTATATCTGTCTCGTTCTGATATTTTCAAAAAGAAGTTTACTGCCCGATTGCTATATTTTCTAAAGATGATGCCAATCTACCGTATTCGGGATGGATTTAGAAATTTACAGCACAATGAAAAGATCATGAATAAGGTAACGGACGTGTTGACAAAGGGACACCCCATTGTCATATTCCCTGAGGGAAATCACGGAGATAAAAGAAAACTGAGGCCCCTGAAAAAAGGGATCTGCCGATTTGCTTTTCAGACTGAAGAACATAATAATTATCAGCTTAACCTGAAGATTGTTGCGGTTGGCCTTGACTATTCCCATTATATAAAATTCAATCATACCTTGGTGGTTAATTACGGAAAACCTATTACGCTCTCTAAGTATTTGGAGACCTACAAAAATGATCAACCCAAAGCGCTAAATGTTTTAAGAGATGAGATAGCAGAAAAAATGAAAGAGGTCATGCTCCAGATTAATTTCGATAAGTACTATCATCTGGTTGATAATCTTCGACATCTTTATAAATTTCGTTTAAAAAAACATTTTGGCTATCAGAATCTGAAACAACCCAATAAGTTTTTTCAGGACCAAAAATTTGTGGGTCTTTTTGAAAAGACTTTTAAGGATAAAGAAGACGATCTTCAGGGGCTTGATCAAAAAAGAAGAGAGTATCAGGATCTGCTAAAAAAATATAAATTGCGGAACTGGCTGTTTGAAATGAAAAAATATTCAATAGTACGTTTGTTAGGAATGATCCCTGTTTATCTGCTTTCTTTCCCGGTATTTCTTTATGGCTTTATAAATAATTTCTTCCCGTTTTTTATACCTGTCTGGATAACAAAAAAAGTAAAAGATCCTCAATTTATTAGTTCTATAAGAAGCACCATTTGTCTTGTGCTTTTCCCTTTTCTTTATATACTGCAATCATTACTGGTAGGGCTTTTTACAGGAAACTTCTGGATAGCTATGGGCTATTTGGTTTCCCTGCCTTTCTCAGGGATCTTTGCATTTCATTATTCTAACTGGATTAAAAAGCATGTAGGGAAATGGAGGTACAATATGCTAAGATTCAAAGGGAATAAAGATTTTAAACAGATGCAGAAATTAAGGCAGCAGATCTTTTCAAAGCTGGATAGTGAATTATTTGGGGAATAATATTTTGCAGCCCGTTAATTTTTCATATTTTACAAAAGACCGGCCTGTTCAGGCAGTTTGTTATCCATCAAATTTTTATAACTCAACTAAAATATGATTTCAATAGCAGCCTCGTAAAAAACAGTGGTGCCCATACCTCTACTATCCCAATCCATATGTTCAACATCCAGTATAAACTTACTGTTTTTATAAAAATAATAACCGACTCCGGC
>CAZWHH010000050.1:5961-10458 GCA_964633615.1 uncultured Bacteroidales bacterium
GTTCAACATCCAGTATAAACTTACTGTTTTTATAAAAATAATAACCGACTCCGGCAATATATGTTTTGTTTGTCAGCCATTTGTTATTTTTTACAGAAAAATCATCATATCTCCCAAAGAGGGTCATCCTGGTTTTGGGAATTTTGTATTCTCCGAAAAGTGAAAAACCTTTACTTTTATAAGCAAATCCCAGACTATCAGCAAAACTACCACTCATATTTCCTTTGCCCCTATAATATTGTCCGGTAAAAACTAAATGTTTTGACTCATAAGAGATGAAACCACTGTTCACGATATAGTCAGGATTTAATTCTGTGTTTCCTTTCCCGTATATACCATGATAAGACAATTTAAAGCCAGGTATTATTTTTGGCAAAGGTCTTATGGTTAATCTGCCTTCAATTGTTTTAGAATTATTTTTTTCAAGGGCATGATATCCTCCCCCGTTATAGATTCCCACCGATAAGCTCCCATATTTCCCTTTCTGTTTTGTACCGGTCCTGTTTATGAATTGCTGATTAATTCTCCCGCCAAGTAATGCCGAGAATGTGAGTCCGAAATCTGCAGAACCTAAAATGCTGTTTTTACTAAGAAACATTTTGCCTTGCACTCTATATAGATTAATAGCTTGTTCAAATTCAATCCAGGGTCGGTGTACCATTCCTATTTCAAACTGTGGATTATGGAAAAAAGCAAATTCCCCGAGATTTATGTTCAGGTAACAATATTTAAGTCTCATTTCAACATTTCCCGCATCATCTCCTTCTTCATCCAGGGTAATGTCCTGGGTAAATCTCACATCAAAACGTTCGTTGAACTTATGCTTAAAGGTGATATATCCTCTTTTTAATCTGAATTGATTGGTTTCTTCATGATTGAGTCTCTTATACTGATAGGCAAGAAACCATTGCCCTTCAAAATACTGACTTAATATTTGATCTAAATTTTCAGCTTCTTCCTTAATTGAATCATTGAGCTCCTGAGCCTTTGATTGCATTAGAGAGAATAATGAAAACATAAGGAATACACAGCAGGTTCTAAAAAAAATCATTTGGATAAAGATTAATTAAGGTTCTTATTTTGATAAAATATTTTTAAAAATTTCAACGTTTTCACATTTTAAACATGTAACCCTCATGCTTTATTCATTGCCTTTTACCTGCATGATGCAGATAAGAGCTTCATTCGACCTGATTATTTTTTACCGGATAATTTAAATCTCCCTCGCTTTTTGAAACAATTGTTGAAACTGTTGAATCGCCAGTTATATTTACTACCGTCCTGAGCATATCGAGGGGTCTGTCAATACCCAAAATAAGAGCCAGCCCTGCAGCAGGAAGTCCAACACTAGACAATACAATAACCAACATAATAATACTTCCTCCGGGAACTCCTGGTGTTCCTATTGAAGAGAGTGTTGCAGTAAGTACTATCGTTAATTGTTGTATTAAAGTTAAATCCAGACCAAAAACCTGTGCAATGAAAACTGCCGCAATAGCCTGATAACATGAGGTTCCGTCCATATTAATAGTTACACCCACCGGAAGGACAAAATTAGCCACTGTTTTGGAAACTCCCAGCTTATTAGTTGTTTGCTGAAGTGTAACCGGCAAAGTGGCAGCGCTGCTGCTTGTAGTAAAAGCCACCATTTGAGCCGGGAATATAGCCCTGAAAAAATCTTTATATTTGACTCCTGCAAGGATGCGAATGAAGAATGGGTATACAAAAAGTATGACGATAAACAATCCAAGCACCACGGTTCCTGCATAATTGGCCAGTGCAACAAACAGGTCTGTATCTCCGGAAAACTCAACAATTAAAGCTGCCAGGAGGGCAAAAACACCGTATGGGGCAAACTTCATAATAAAGTCAATAATCTTTAATATGATCTCATTCAGTCCGTCAATAAAACTCTTTACCGTTTTAATTTTCTCCGAGGGAACGATAATCATCGAGATAGCAAACAGAATAGCAAAGAAAATGATCTGGAGCATGTTTGAGTTATCTGAAGAGGCCTTGATAATATTTTTAGGAACTATATCTACAAGAAACTGAAGCGGAGAACTCTCCTTTACTTTTTCTGCCGAGATCTCTTTTTCCTTTATATCTACTTCATAACGCTCCTGCAATTCCGTTTGCTTATTTTCAGGAAAGGCATCCCCTGGCTTAAGCGTATTTACAAGACCTAACCCCAGTGTAGTTGCAATGATAGTAGATCCAAGGTATAACCCGATGGTTTTTAGCCCCATTCTTGAAAGCCTTGAAATATCAGTCAGACTGGAGATTCCTTTCACCAGAGAGACGAATATCAGGGGAACCGCAATAAGTTTTAATAAATTAAGGAATATGGTGCCAAAAGGTTTAATCCAGTCAAGAGTAAATTCCTTAAGGTCTGTAAAAACAGCAATTAAACCCCAAATAACCCCTGCGATCATTCCCAGGATTATCTTTAGCCAAAGCGGAAAGCGTTTTTTCATAGATACAAATTTACCACGTTGTTTTTGTCAAAAATAACATATTCATTTGATTATCCATGATGGAATGGGTTTAATCTTTCTGTGATCGAAAAAGGATCAGAAATCAGGAAGGGGCAGTTAGTGGCGATTGTGATTTTTGTTAAAAAGTTTCTCCTGTTCTTTTGCGTCATCACACATATTACAGTATTTTGGAAATGGACAGTTGCTTTCATCATAATCACAAAATTCAATATGATTTTCCCCCATACCCAAATATACTTGTTGTGAATTCCAAATTGATCTTAAATGCTTATAACGAACCTCCCAGGGAACTTTTACAGGAAATTCTGCCTCAAAATGAAATGTTTGTAATAATTGCTCAAGGGCCTTACTTAATGCTGCTTTTTCTTTATTATTGAGTTGTTCATCAGGTGGCAGAGCATCTTTAGGCATTCCTGTTATTTCTTCAATTTTTTTAGGATTCCCGAAAAGGGATGAAGAAGATTTTTGATTTATAAGATTGTCAAACGCATAGGAATTACCACAATGATCAATGATGTTGTTAATATCTTTTATTAACTCCTGAATATAAGGTCGCATTCTTTAAAGGCTCGTTTTAAGTTTATTTACGTTAGTATATGTTTTCAGTACCCATTTTGTTCAATAAAAAGTAAGATTTTTTCACATTTTTCATTTATCTTGTTGAGGCTTTTAATACATAAGTTGAGCGAGGTGTGTCTTTCGAAGCTTTACCCTGCTTATCTGGCTTCTGCCGGGCGATTAAAAAATTTGATTAAAATCGATCAATTGGGGTAATATTTTATAAAGTATAAAATTATAATCCAGAAATATTTTGAATCAAACCAACCCTCATAACAAGGATAATATCTCCGTGGCCATTTTAGCAGGAGGGAAAAATACACGTTTTTATAGTGAAAATAAATCTTTCCTGAGATTGCAAGGGAAGTATATCATTGATCATCAATTAGAAATTTTAAAAAAAATTTTTTCTGAAATTATGATTATTACCAATGAACCTGAAAAATTTTCCGGGTATGATGAGCTTCTAAAATACCCTGATATCTACCCTTCCAAAGGCCCCTTATCAGGAATTCATTCAGCACTTTATCATTTACAGTCTGATTCTGTTTTTGTTGTGGCAGGAGATATGCCCTTTCTCTCAAAGAATCTTATAAAAAAATTAATTGATGTTTCGTATCAAAAAGAGGCAGTCATTCCTGTGAATGAAA
This sequence comes from uncultured Bacteroidales bacterium, assembly GCA_964633615.1. Classification (GTDB taxonomy): domain Bacteria; phylum Bacteroidota; class Bacteroidia; order Bacteroidales; family UBA12077; genus JAGXLC01. The sequence continues at coordinate 9,668 of CAZWHH010000050.1, forward strand.
AAGGGATAGAACCTTTACACGGGATATACAATAAATCTTTGGTCCGCCCGCTTGGTCTTTTTTTGAAAAGCTCAGAAAAATTGTCAATAAGGGATTTTTTAAAAACAACAGAACCATCTTATATTGAGGTCCCGGGAGAATCTTATTCATTTATTAACATTAACTCTCCTGAAGACTTAAAAAAATTTTCGGGCTTTAATTAAAATCAATCTATATAATTCTAACATCTTGACATATTTGCATATTTGAATTACTTTTAATTCTAATGTGATAAATTATTAAATATATAATTTTATCATATTTATGAAAACAGCATTTAAATAATACGAATTATGAACACACAGGATCTCCTTCAAAAATATCCACCCGATAAAGATCAGTTATTAATGATATTACACGATATTCAAAACAATCACCCTGAGAATTATATTTCGCCTTCCGATATAAAAGCCGTGGCTGAATATTTAAACACCACGTTAAGCAGGGTGTATGGTGTGGTAAAATATTATTCCATGCTTAGTTCAAAACCCAGAGGCAAGTATATCATTCGCTTATGTAAATCACCGGTTTGCCGGATGAATGGAACATTTGATATTTTAAATACACTGGAAAAGATGCTGGATATAAAACCAGGAGAGACGACAAAAGACAAGTTATTTACCATTGAGTTTTCAGAATGCCTTGGACAATGCGACAAAGCGCCCGCGATGATGCTAAACAAAAAACTCTACACAGCACTCGATTCATTTAAATTAGGAAATATTATCCGCAGTATTCAACAGAAAGAAAAT
>CAZWHH010000051.1:0-7693 GCA_964633615.1 uncultured Bacteroidales bacterium
TTATTGATAACGAAGATTATTTTCAAAGAAAACATACTCTTCAGGATGAGAATGGGAATGATTTTAAAGACAATGATGAAAGAGCCATATTTTTTGCGCGGGGAGTGCTGGAAACTGTAAAAAAACTCCGATGGACCCCTGATATTGTACATTGTCATGGTTGGTTTACAGGGCTTTTGCCGTTATATTTAAAAAAAGCATATAATGATGAGCCGCTTTTTACCGACTCAAAAGTAGTTTATTCTCTTTATAATGATGAATTCAAGGAGCCTTTAAGCAAAGATTTTACTAAAAAATTAAAAATTGATGGAATCACGAATAAAGATATCTCTGAGGTAAAAGAATCAGCAGATTTTATTAATTTTTCCAAATTAGCCATTGATTATTCTGATGCTGTGATTAAAGGGAGCAAAAGAATAAATAAGGATTTAGAATCTTATATTTCAAAAATCAAAAAACCTGTTCTGGAACATCAACCGGAAGAACAATATATTGATGTATATTCCGATTTTTATGACAAAATACTAACTTAATTATTTATGAAGATACGCGTGGAGAATCAGAGAAAAAAACTTAAAGTTCAAAACCCCGGCAGACATTTCCTTCTCTTTTCTTTTTTACTTTCTATAATATTTACCAGTTGCGAAAAAGACCCTACTGAGTTTGGGAGCGACTTATTACCAGGACAGGATTCTGTTGCAATTCAGTATGAAGAGATTTATAACCTCGCCACTTTCCTTGAACCCAGCGATACTTTTAATACGTCTACTTATGGTGTGCCGATAATTATTGGGAATATTAGTGATCCGAATTTTGGACATATTAATGCTTCTTTTGCTGCCGAATTAGGATTGTATAATTTTAACATAAGCTTTGGGAATGATCCGGTAATTGATTCAGTAAAATTATCAATCAGGGTGGACAGTATTTATGGTTATAAGGACGACAACCTTAACCTGCTTGTATACAAACTAAACCAGGAACTGGGAGAAAATCTCACTTCTGTAGACAAACCAGACGAGTATTATTCCTCAGCAGATTTAATTTCTGAAGAAACCAGAAATATTCAAGATTCTATATATGAAGTCAGGCTCTCAAATAGCTTTGGAAACTATCTTCTTTCACTCGATTCAGCAACCCTTTCCAATGATACCAGCTTTTTAAATGAGTTTCCGGGAATTTTTTGTAAAAGTGTAAATGTTTCCGGTACGGGGGGGCAACTCGCTATTACCAATCAGGCTTATTTAGGCATCAATTTATATTATCATACTCAAACGGATACATTTGAAACAAGATTTCCATTTAGAAGGGGTTTTACTAAAAATAACTTCTTTAGTCAGGATTTTGGCAGAGGAGTTACAGAATCTGAAAATGCTCAAAAATATCTAACTAATCCTGAAGGGGAAACAGACAGTTTGTTGTTTATAAGAGGACTGAATGGAACACGTGGCAGAGTGAAACTACCAAATAATTTAGATTCTCTTATAAGGAATAAATTGATTGCTAAAGCAACAATAGAATTTACAAACAGGAATGAACATAATATTATGCGTGTGGATAGTTCTTTTGCTGTTTTTAAATATGATAACGGTTCTTACCTAAGGATAAGTTCCACAGGAGGTCTTAATAAGGATAATAAATTTACAGCAAATGTTACAGAATATATACAAAATCTGGCAAAGGGACAGGATACTACTAAAAACATCTATGTAAATACTCCTACATTTTTTCGATTGCCAGGCCAAATGGTACTCGGAGGGGTAAATAGTGCAACGCCTCCTAAGCTAAAAATAAGATATTACGATAATCCACCAGAATAAAAATTTTTATGTGCGGAATAGTTGGATACATTGGAGATAAAGAGGCCTATCCCATTCTGATTAATGGCTTGAAAAGGCTGGAATACAGAGGTTATGACTCTGCCGGAGTCTCTTTGTTGCAGAATAATCAAATCAATATTTATAAGAAAAAAGGAAAAGTAGGAGATCTTGATGCTTATTCTAAGGAACATGACATTTCAGGGAACGTTGGAATAGGCCATACCCGTTGGGCTACCCATGGAGAACCCAATGATGTAAACGCACATCCCCATGCCTCTGAAAATGAGCATTTTGTAATAATACACAACGGGATTATTGAAAATTACAGCCGATTGAAGAAGAGACTGGAAGACAGGGGGTATCAATTTAAAACTGAAACAGACACCGAAATACTGGCCAACCTGATTGAATATATTTATCTTAAAGGAGAGGTGTCTGCAGAAATTGCTGTTCGTCTTGCATTACGCAAAGTTATTGGGGCCTATGGAATAGCCATTATGTGCAAAGATGAACCCGATAAACTCATCGCAGCCCGGAAAGGAAGTCCCCTGGTTATTGGAGTAGGAGAAAATGAATATTTCCTTGCTTCAGATGCTACTCCTATTATTGAACATACCAAGAGCGTGATCTATTTAAATGATGGGGATGTAGCTATTTTAGGGAAAAATGAACTCATCCTTAAAACCATTAAAAACGATAAACTTACTCCCAAAATTCAAAAGCTGGATATGGAGATCGGGGAGATTGAAAAAAACGGGTATGATCATTTTATGCTCAAGGAAATATTTGAACAACCCCGATCGATCAAAGATACTTTTCGGGGGAGGATCAATAAAGAGATGACTGAGATACAGCTTGGTGGCTTGTACACAGTCCTTCCACAATTAGAAAAAGCCAAACGAATCATCATTATTGGGTGTGGTACTTCATGGCATGCAGGATTAGTTGGTGAATACCTTATTGAGGATCTGGCCAGAATACCCGTTGAAGTAGAATATGCTTCAGAATTCAGATACAGGAATCCCATTATTAATGAAGACGATATTGTAATAACCATCAGTCAGAGTGGTGAAACAGCCGATTCCCTGGCTGCCATTCAGCTAGCCAAAGAATCAGGCGCCACCGTGTTGGGTATTTGTAATGTGGTTGGTTCCAGTATTCCACGTGAAACACATGCCGGGGTTTACACACATGCCGGTCCGGAAATCGGCGTTGCCTCAACCAAAGCTTTCACTGCCCAGGTTACCGTATTGACAATGATGGCTATGTTGCTGGGAAAAAAGCGAGGGGTTCTGGATGAAAAAACCTATCATCATCTCATTGAGGAGCTATATGAAATTCCCCAGAAAATTGAGAAAATACTCACTTATAACCGGGAATTTGAAAATTTAGCCAACCTGTATAAAGAGAGTACTAACTTTTTGTATTTAGGCAGGGGTTACTTTTTCCCTGTAGCTCTGGAAGGGGCGCTAAAATTAAAAGAAATATCTTATATTCATGCCGAAGGTTATCCTGCTGCCGAGATGAAGCACGGACCCATTGCTCTTATCGATGAAAACATGCCGGTAGTGGTAATTGCACTGAAAGATAAGTCTTACGAGAAAATCGTGAATAATATACAGGAAATTAAAGCCAGAAAAGGGAAAGTAATTGCGGTGGTGACAGAAGGGGATACTACGATAAAAGAGATGGCAGATCATGTGTTGGAGATTCCTACGACCCTGGAATCTATGGCATCGCTTCTGACTGTTATTCCACTTCAGGTACTTGCTTATTATATTGCAGTGATGCGCGGATGTAGTGTTGACCAACCCAGGAATCTTGCCAAATCGGTTACGGTGGAGTAAGCAGATACAATATTAAATTAAAACTAAGTTGAGCGGTTTGAACGCAGTGAAAAAGCGCTTTACTTAGGTATAACCCCGACTTAGAAATTGTCGGTTTTTCACCGAATTGCTAGCTTGTCCCGTACACGGAGTGTCGGGAAGGTGAAAACCTTACAATTTCTTTGTCGTGAGCGAAAATCGCTCAATTTGGGTTAAAAATAAAATCGGCGCTCTTTTTCAGGCACCGATTTTTTTATGCTTTATTTATTATATATATAGTTCTGTTTTATCGTTCGATGTATTGCTTTTTGTAATACGCCTCGTACTCTCCGCTAATTACATGGTTCATCCATTCTACGTTGCTGAGATACCAATCAACAGTTTTTTCAAGGCCTGTTGTAAAATCTACTTCAGGTTTCCATCCCAGTTCTTTCTCGATTTTACTGCAGTCAATAGCGTATCTGAGATCATGCCCGGCTCTGTCTTTAACGAATTTAATCAGTTGTTCGGAATCTCCTTTCTGACGATTCAGCTTTTTATCCATAATCCGGCATAGCTGTCTTACCAAATCAATATTTTTCCATTCATTATCCCCGCCAACATTGTATGTTTCTCCTACTTTTCCTTTGTGATAAATAAAATCGATGGCTTTTGCATGATCCACAACATACAACCAGTCTCTTATATTTTCTCCTTTCCCGTAAACAGGAAGCTCTTTTTTGTTTTTAATATTATTTATTACCAGCGGAATGAGTTTTTCAGGAAACTGATTTGGGCCATAGTTATTAGAACAATTTGAAATAACAACCGGCAACCCATAAGTGTTAAAATAGGCTCTTACTAAATGGTCTGAACTGGCTTTTGATGCTGAATACGGACTTCTCGGGTCATAGGGTGTGTCTTCAGTAAAATACCCTGTGTCACCCAGTGAGCCATATACTTCATCGGTTGAAATGTGGTAGAAAAGTTTATCTTCAAATTGATTCTTCCAAGAATTTTTAGCAGCATTCAAAAGGTTTACCGTTCCTACTATATTGGTCTTTATAAATTCATTGGGATCCGAGATAGAGCGGTCTACATGAGATTCTGCAGCCAAATGAATGATTCCGTCGAAGGCGTATTTTTTAAATAATTGATTCAAAAAAGGGACATCATAAATATCTCCTTTAATAAATTCATAGTTGGATTTGTTTTCTACATCTTTCAGGTTTTCAAGATTTCCCGCATAGGTAAGTTTATCAAGATTCACAATGTGATAGTCCGGGTAAGAATTGACAAAAAGGCGGACTACATGGGAGCCTATAAATCCTGCTCCACCTGTCACTAAAATTGTTTTCCCCATAGTTAATTGTTATTATTCGTATTTTTTAATTGTGTTCTGTAGTATTTTTCCCATCTCCAGGCGGATAATAAAGTTTCATCCAGACTGGCCTGAGCATACCACCCCAGTTCTTCATTAGCCCGTTTGGTATCAGCATATACCTGCTCAACATCCCCGGGCCGGCGGCCTCTGATTTTATAATTAATCTTTTGTCCCGTAGCTCGTTCAAAGGATTTCACCATTTCCAATACGGAATGACCCTTACCCGTTCCAATATTAAAAAATTCATTTCTTTTTTTATTTTTTCCGCTAAGAAGCCTTTTTATAGCAACTACATGAGCTCTTGAAAGGTCAACCACATTAATATAATCACGGATTGCCGTTCCATCAGGCGTGTTATAATTGTCTCCGAATATTTTTAGCTCATCTCTCAAACCCAATGCCGTTTGGGTGATGAAAGGCAGCAGATTATTCGGGATTCCCTGGGGCTTTTCCCCGATCAAAGCACTCCGATGAGCTCCAATCGGATTAAAATAACGCAACGATATGGCAGCAAGTTTCTCAACGGCTTTCGTGGTATCGGCAATGATTCTTTCAGCCGATTGTTTGGTGCTGCCATAAGTAGAAAGGGGTTCTTTAATCGGAGCAGTTTCATCTACCGGCAAAGCATCCGGCTGTCCGTAAACAGTGCACGATGACGAAAAAACTAAATAATTAGATGCATACTCCAGCATACACTCCAGCAAATTGATCGTGGAAAGCAAATTGTTCCTGTAATACAATAATGGTTTTGTCGTAGATTCCCCTACGGCTTTATAGGCAGCAAAATGTATAACTGACTCAATGTTTTTTTCTTTTTGAAAAATTTCCTGCAATTTTTCTTTGTTGCATAGATCTTCCTTGTAAAAGACAGGCCGCCTCCCTGTTATTTTTTTTATTCCATCTAATACATCTCTATCTGAATTGGATAAATTGTCAACGATTACTACTTCGAATCCGTCCTGAATCAATTCTACCGAAGTATGAGCCCCGATGTATCCTGTTCCACCTGTTACCAGAACTTTCCCTTTCATTTTGTTTTTTTGAATTTTCACAAAACTATCAAATTCTTATTTCATTCAGGCTAAAAATTAACAAAAAGATAAATTATTTCTATATTTGCTGTAAACCTTTAACATAACAAATATTGACGATAAATTATTACATTGTAAAACTGTTGTTGTCACGGGATGGTCTTGTTATACCCGGGTTAGGTAGTTTTTCTGTCCGGGAAAGATCAGCCAGGATAGATAAAAGCAAAAATATTATTGTTCCACCAGGCAAAGAGTATGTCTTCAATTCGAAAATTTCTGAAGACAGTGATGAAATTCTTGCCAACACAATAGCCAGAGAAGAAGATATCTCATTCGAAGAGGCGAAGAAGCTTATTGATGTATTTGTCAGTAATGTGAAGGAGAAGATTGACCAGCAGGATCAATATGAATTAAAAAATACAGGCTACTTTTTTAAAGATTCTTCGGGTAATATAAATTTCAGTAAGTATGAAAGTTCCGATCTTTCAAGTGGACTAAAAGAAATGGAGGCAGCTCCTTTTGAGTTAATACCTGGTTTGAAACAACCCCCCTCTTCAAAAGCCAGATCCGAAAAAAACAAAAGGCAGAAAAAAACAACCGGGAGGAAGAAAACAATAAAAAAAATAATCGTAAGCCTTGCTGCTTTATTTGTGGTTTTAATACTGGCTTTCTTTGTCTGGTACTTTGACTTGTATGAGAACATGATCCCTGAAAAGAAAAAACAGGTCACGGTGGAGAATCAGAAATCAGCCAAAAAGAAGGAAAATGAGCAGAAAGATACCAGTGCAGCCAAGCTGGATCAGGTTATTGATAAAATGACTGATAAGAAAAAGGCACTTATGTATGAACCTGAAAGCAAAAAAGAACAAAAGGATAAAGATTCGGATAAATACTACCTGGTAGCGGGAAGTTTTAAGTTGAGGAAAAATGCCGACAAATATGTAAATCAGTTGGAGGACAAAGGATTTAATCCTAAAATTCTTGAGGGAGACAATTTATATCGGATAACCATCAGATCTTACGATAATAAGGAAGATGCTATAGTAGCCCTGTATCAGATGCGTGATAAAGGTAAAGTAAAATCTATCTGGCTTTTAACTGTTCCCGGAAAAGATTCGCCAGAGACATCTTCTCATTAATGTGAACAGTTTGTATGCCCAATTTCCTGGCGCTTTCAAGATTTATAACAGAATCATCAATAAACAGGGTCTCCTGCGGAATTAAATGACTGTCGCGTAAAACATATTCATAAATTTCACGATCAGGCTTCCTCATGTGTATCTCATGGGAAAAATATGCCTTCTCGAACAGATCCTCCAGTCTTTTAATTCCATGATTTTTGTATAATATTTCCGTGTATTTGGCTTTATGAATTGAGTTTGTATTGCTTAACAGAAAAGTTCTGTACCTTTCTGATTTCTTTAAAGAAAGCAGCAAATCAATGACCTCCCCGGGAAAATCAAGCAATATTGAATTCCAGGCCTTTATTACTGAAGCATCGGAAATCGATCTATTCCCTTTGTTTTTAATCTCCCGTATGAAATCAGGGTCACTTATCTGTCCTTTCTCCAGGGCATCAAATATTTCGCTCTGTTTTAAATCACTGTATAACTCTTCGAAATTCCGGAATCCCAAATCAACCATTCCGTTGAC
>CAZWHH010000051.1:7793-10426 GCA_964633615.1 uncultured Bacteroidales bacterium
GGTCATGCGCATTAATGGAAAATATTTTCAAACCATTTGGCTTAACAAAAAAAACGAGGGGATTGTTCACGTTATTGACCAACGCCATCTGCCTTTCAGGTTAAAAATTAAAAAACTGAAAACTCTTGAAGATGCTCATCAGACAATCAAAAATATGGTGGTAAGGGGAGCCCCTCTGATTGGAGTGACCGCTTCTTTTGGTATGTACCTTGCTTTATTGGAAAACAGAAAAGACAAACAAATACAGGAAAAGATAAAGAAGGCTGCCAACTATTTAAAATCGGCAAGGCCCACTGCTATCAATTTAGCTTATGCAGTAGATCAACAGCTTGAAGCCATAGAAAAAGCCGATACGACAGACGATATGATTGCTCAATCAAAAAATACGGCAATACAACTAAAAGAGAGAGAGATAGATAATTGCAGAAAGATCGGGGAGTATGGTCTTCCGCTGATCCGCGAGCTGGCGAAAAAGAAAAACGGGGAACCGGTGAATATTTTAACCCATTGCAATGCCGGCTGGCTGGCTTGTATTGACTATGGCACGGCTACTGCACCGGTTTACCTGGCGCATAATGAGAATATACCCCTTCATGTTTGGGTGGACGAGACCAGACCCCGTAATCAGGGATCTAAATTAACAGCCTTTGAAATGAGTGAAGAAAATATTCCTCATACGGTTATTACCGATAATGCAGGTGGAATGTTGATGCAACAAGGGAAGGTGGATATGGTCATTGTCGGAAGCGACAGGACTGCTGCAAACGGTGACGTAGCCAACAAAATAGGAACCTATTTAAAGGCTCTGGCAGCACACGATAATCATGTCCCTTTTTACGTGGCTCTGCCGCTTTCAAGTATAGACATGAATATTGAATCCGGAATGGATGAGATTCCTATTGAACAGCGTGCAGAGGATGAAGTAACTCATATTGAAGGGTTTTATAAAAATAAAATAAGGAAGATCAGGTTAACGCCTAAAAAAAGCAGGGCTGCGAATTATGGTTTTGACGTAACACCTGCGGATTACGTAAATAAACTTATTACTGAAAAAGGGGTTTGTAACCCGGATAAAAAGGAAATTAAAAAACTATTTGCATCGTGAAAAAGGATAATGAATATATTAAATTTAGGTATGAATGGAATAATGAAGGTTTTTTCTTCCCTCAAAAGTATTTTGAGATTATTAATTACTGGAGAGACAGGCTCTATGAAAAAAATTTGATTGGAGCTGTTGACAATTATATAGGCTTTGGAAACATTAGCCTCCGCATTGATAATACCAACCAGTTTATTATTTCTGGTTCGGCCACGGGACTTCATAAGAACCTAAATAAATTGTCTTATGCAAAAGTCACTGATTTTGACATTGAAAATAATTTCGTTCGTTGTGTCGGTGGAACAAAGGCCAGTTCAGAATCTCTAAGCCATGCCTCAATCTATGCCAATAATTCTTCAGTCAGGGGGATTGTTCACACACACCATAAAAAACTATGGGAGGCATTGTTTCATAAAAAACCCACTACCTCCGAAAAGGCAATGTTTGGAACAGCTGAATTAGCCCGGGAAATTGAAAAATTAGTAAAGAATCACGGAACGATAGATGAAAAAATTATTGTGCTGGGCGGACATGAGGATGGTTTACTGACTTTTGGCTCTACCCTGGAAGAGGCAGTAAACGTTTTGTTTTTTGAATCGGATCGGTTAGAGGAATAAATTATAAACAAAAAATTATTCTATATGGCAAAAGTAGGCATTATAGGCGGTTCAGGACTTGAGGATCCAAACATTCTCAAGAACCCGGAAGAAAAAAAAGAGGAAACACCTTATGGAGATACTTCCTCAAATTTAATTACGGGAAAGATTTATGAAACGGAAGTAGTTATCCTGTCAAGACATGGGAAGAAACACACCATTCCACCTACACAGGTAAACAACAGGGCCAATATATATGCCCTGAAACAGGCAGGATGCGACTATATTCTTACAACCACAGCCTGCGGAAGTCTCAGGGAAGAAATAGACCGCGGGGACCTCGTCATCCTGGATCAGTTTATTGACTTCACCCGGCACCGTAAAATATCCTTTTACGAGAAATTCGAACCCGGCGATATGAAACATACTGTAATGGCTGATCCCTTTTCAGGCTTCATGAGGGAAAAACTTGTCGAATCGGCTAAGGAGCTCGAGCTCAACTATCATCCCAAGGGAACAGTGGTGACCATCGAAGGGCCTCGCTTTTCTACCCGTGCCGAATCACGAATGTTCAGAACATGGGGAGCAGATGTAATCAACATGAGCATTGCCCCGGAAGTGATTCTGGCCAATGAACTGGATATTCCCTATGCTTCTGTAGCCATGAGTACCGATTACGACTGCTGGCGAACTGATGAAGAACCGGTTTCGTGGGAAGAGATACTGGAAATTTTCAACCAGAACGTACACAATGTGCTTGAACTGATGTTGAAAACATTGCCGAAGCTGAAGTAGGGTGATAGAACACAGATGACACAGATTATACGGATAATCACAGAATAATGAATTCCATTGACCGGCATCCTACCGGCAATCCCGTTTCTACGATCACATCATCCGTGATGATCAATCGTTGCAACGGATAAAATTTTGTTATA
>CAZWHH010000052.1:0-10369 GCA_964633615.1 uncultured Bacteroidales bacterium
ACCACAATAATAATAAAGAAGTTACAAAAGCGCAATTATTTTGTATGAAATAAATCTTTAGAGTGATAAGGGGCAGAATAAAAAAGACTAAATTTGTATCTGTTAATCAATAATAATTCATTGGTCTTCTAACATTAATAAGTCTTATGTATATCTAAAAATTATGTTAATCACAATTTTAAAATTTAAGGAATAGAATCTTTTTTTCTTTTGTTAAATTCTTTTTTATACCATTCCTACTTTTTACCGGTATTTTTTTCAATAATTTTCTGTAATTCCTTCAAAAAATTTGTTACTCCTTAATAATTTTCACTTTTCCCTTTTATATCTAAAGGATTAATCCAAAAAGTCATATTCTTACTTCCCAATAACTTAAAGTATAAATTAATATAAAAAAATAGCTAATAAAGTCTTCTCGTCTCCATATTATAAGGTTTACTGGTCAAATTCATTCGGTACATAATATTGGTTGCCTGTTTCGGGTTTGCGAAGCAACTCGATTTCAAGACTATCTGATGCAACGCAACCGTCGGTAGATTGAATAGTTATATAAAACATTGTGCTTACCGATACTGCATTTGGATTTGCAGAAGGCTGATAATTTGGATTTTCAGCCGATGCATTATCTAAACTATCGACAGGTGTCCATGAATAAGAATTTACGGTCACTCCATTTATATCATTGGAATATAAAGGTATATCAATACCCGAGTCATAACAAATGGGATTGGTATCGGTATAGGGTTCGGGGTCCGGTGACTGAGTCACCGAAATAGTCTTTGAGGTACTGAAAGAACGAGTGCACCCCGTGTTTTGGTTTACTGCATCTAATGTATAAGTATTGGAACCCACCTTATTGAAGTATCCGAAACTGATGGTATCACCAGTACCTCCAACAGTTATACCCGTTGCTCCTGAATTTTCAAGCAATTCATAATTCACATCGGTTTCGGAATTTTCTAATAATAATTCCACTGAATCAGAGGAACAAATAGAAGTATCGCCCCCAACAAAATTATAATCGGTTGGTAAAGGATTAACTGTAACTGTTACCGGATCACCAAAAATAGTAGCTGAAGTTGTAACTCCATTGTTATCTGACACACTATCAATAGTATATGTTGTAGTCACTGAAAGTGGTCCAACAGTAAAAGTATACTCTTCCATATTTATTGCGGATTCAGTAATTGTAGTGGCATTATTGTCATCCCACACATATATGGTCCATGGCGAATCTCCCCCTGAAAGTTGAACACGTAAATCAACTGTAGAACCATCACACACTGAAGTATCCTCAGTTAAAAATCCGGCAGCTGGTAACGGAGCCCCTTCCGTTGTTCCAAGGGTAAAATAGTGATCTCCTCCTAATGCGAGCAAATTATCCGAGGTAATTGTACCATCGTTAACCCCATTATCAACAACAGTAGCTGGGTCAACAATTTCCCACTGGTCATTAGCCGTAATCCATTCAACCATTTTAATATTGTTTTCCCGATCATCTGTCATGGCTGGCAGAAGACTATAGCTGTCCCAGCGTACTTGATTAGTTGCTGAATCATCTGCTGGTCCTTTTATTCGCCAGTATTCATTGCCACTAACCATTTCTAATGTACCTTCCCGTTTACTGGTGTCCAGATCAGGAGTAACATGGTTATGCGGATTGTCATTATAATATTCCGCCTCCCAGTATTGAGGACCAGAAGTTTCAGTTGAAGCAATAACAGCTTGACCATAACGGCCATCATCTCCTACAGGGAATGTGAAACCACCCCCATTCACAATATTTTTTCGCATGGGGCCATCTACATAATTATTATCGCCATAGTTATTCACCACTCCATCCTTATCGGTCAATGTTAGAATATTTGCCGCCGATGAGGTGATGATACCACTTGTAAATGTTAAATCAGCATCAATGTCAATAGATCCATTTAGAATAACACCTGCACTATTATTAACTTCAAAGTAATAAAAGGCATTTGACCCGGTAAAATCTCCGTTAATTGTTTGCGCAGAGGAGCTCTCCATTTCAACAATGGCATTGGAGCCCGAACCTGCATCAAAAGAACCAGTATTAAAATAAATATCACCTCCAATTGTAATTTTCTCATCATGGTCATTTATAGCCTGTAAATTAGCATCTTCTCCATTGATTGTAAAATCACCCAAAATGGTTATATTTTGATTCGGGAAACGCCTTTCACCTGTGCCGCTGAATGTCAGGTTATTAACCTGGGTAAATTTAGAGAGCACATCGTAATTATCTGCACCACCATATTCCAGGGTTCCTCCTGTATCAGCAAAAAACTCCTCATAGTAACCTGCGGGTAAACTTGCACGTTTGGTATATAATGTTCCTGTTCCGGTTACTTCCCCTAATCTGTGACCAAATGTACTGTCAACTTTAAGGGTTCCATTTATCTCTGTGGTATAAGAAGACTGATAATTAGATGGCATGGTAACAGTATCTCCGGTATTAATTCTGACAATTGCTCCCCGTGGACCACCTGTTACATTCGGAGTCCATATGGATCCATCGGTCCATTCGCCATCGGTGTTTGTTTCATAGAATGGTACTGAATCAGGAATTGCCCCCTTAAAACTAGCACCATCCACTCCCGCAGTATAATCTCCGCTAATTTCAGAATCCGAATTACCATCAAAATCAAATATTAACAAGTTATTGCTTTCATCAAACTTATCCGTCGAATATTTGGACCACAAACCGGATTCATCACTTAATAACCGAGCTGTAATATAATCAGTAATATCATACGGAGAGGTCACATATACATCTGAGGATACATATTGCATATCAATGGTACCTGAAAAACCCGTAATTCCATTTGCCCTCAGAACCCAGTGATATTTTAGTACGTTGTCCTCATCTACAATCTCCGGATCGGGAGATTCAGAATCTTCCTGGATACTTGGATGTCGCTCATCAGCAGCTTTAGTGGTAATCCAGCCTGTGCTATTTCCATTTGCCGTTATTGTATAATCGACAGGTGTATATTTTCCTTCTGAACCAATGGGTAGCAGGAAAGTTGATGCACCTGAAGGAAAGATCTTTTTCACCCCATTGTCAGTAAATGAAATATTGGTCTGAATCATATTTGTACTGCTGAAGGGTTGTCCAGCAATTACATCAGCACTTTCTCTCAATTCCAAAAGATTACTTCCCACATCCAGCACGCCGCCATCCAGCTTCAATCCATCTGTTATCACAACCTGACTTCCTGTGGTTACTTGTACGCCCACTCCGGAGGCATTATTGACTGTCAGGTATCCTATTATTCCACTACCTGAACCTGTTATATCCTGCGGATTGGTACCATTCAGTTCTATACCATTTCCTGAACCGCCATATTCATGAGTTCCATCGTTGTACAAATCACCCTGAACGGTAATCACATTGCTGCTGTCCCGGAAGGTACCATCTTCAATTCTAAAATTATTATCAATATCAATATCGCTTGAAGTGGTTCCGTTCAAACATAAAATATTTGAGTTGGGCTTGGTCAGGTTATAAAATGTTGTATTTCCAATAATTTGTTGCTTAGAAGTACCATTAAATGTAGTTGTGTTGACTCCTGCAGAATAAGTTCCTGAATTAATGAAATCCCCCTGGATATTTAAATCCAACCCATTGGCATCAAATGAGGCACCCGTCTCAATATTCAGGTCTTCCTCCAGTGTTAATCCTCTGATCTGCAGTTGCGCTGTCGGATTATTGGTGGCATTAACAATAATATTTTTTAAATTGACCTTTGAATTGATTCCAATGGTCTCCCCTGCTGGTGTATTGGCATCATCTCCAATTGTAATAGATGAACCAGCTCCCAGGGTAACTGTTTCAGGTTCAAGATAGACAGTTGGCGTAGAAGCTGCAGTTTGTCCCCGCACAATAGTAATATTTGCACTATCAACCTGCGTAAATTCACTTCCCGTATTTAAAATTTCAAGTACTCCTCGTGAACCTTCAGGTGCATCTACTTCACCTAACACCACAGTAGAATTTTTGTGATTTTGACTGAATTTAAGGATACCATCTGTAGTAAGCGTATTTCGCCTAATCTGAGACCCTACACTTAATGTTCCCTGGTAAACATCTATTTCAGCATTTCCTGAAGCAGAATATTCAATGTAATTATTGGTTCCTTCATTTAATAGCCAGTTGCTATTGTTTCCTACCTGCATATACCCGTCAAGATATATACCGGTATTGGAGCCTGCCGCTTTGACAGTTGCATTACTAACACTTAAGCTGGAAGTTGAAGGAATCTTAAAATCCCCCCCTCCAGAGGTTAAATAAATATCAGTTCCGGCATCATTAATAGTAAGATCTCCATTGATAAGATACAACGCTTTCTCGGTGCTTGTTCCGTTGGTGGGACCATTAAGAGTAAATGCCTCATTGAAATTTACATCAGCGGTACTAACAGACTTATCAATAATCAATCTGTTTAAATCGATTGCAGAACCGCCATCATTAACAGTTGAATTCCCATCCCCGTTGAAAGTTAAATCCACTGCATTATCATCTGCGTCATATAGATCTATAACAGAACTGGCATTTGTTATAATATCCTCCCATACATATAAATTATGATTGCCTGAATTTGATCCTGCTGCCTGAATTTGTATTGTATTTGCAGCTGTATTTCCGCTCAAATCAATTGATTTAAAAACAGTTACAGCACTGGGATCTGCATTTGTGGGATATTCTAATACACCTGCATTATCAATAAACAGGGTGTCATTTACAAACAGATCATCTCCACTGTTGAGGATTAGTGTTTCATCATCAATGGTAAGGCTTTTTCTGACAAGAACATCCTGGTTGGGTAATGTTTTTGCTCCGGTACCTGTAATTTCTAAATTCGGATAAGTAGAAAAATCTGTTGGAATAGTATAAGTACCTCCATAATATTCAAAAATGGCTGTATCATTATAATGGAAATCTTCAAAATCGGCAGTAGGAATCGTGTTGGATGAAATTCTGATCTCTCCACCGCCTTTTACAATATTATAGGTTAACCCCGTATACGACCCAATATCCAGAGCACCTCCAGAGTAAACAGTAAGTTTTCCTGCATCCTGCCCATTCGCTGTAACACTAACAGTATGATTATCATGGATATAAACGTAATCAAAAGACCTTGGTGCCTGTGGATCCCAAATAGCATCATCATCCCAGTTACCACTTGCTACACTATGCACAGCTACTATATTGTTAAAACATGAATTTTTACCTATAGTAAAATCTGCTTCTTCTGGGAATCCATCAATCTCACCATCATCAAAATCTATCCATCCAGGTGAACTGGCATTTCCATCGCCATCCCATAGACCATCAATTAAATAACTCTCTTTTGTACCACCACCTGGGGGATCTGGATAAGAACTATAAAAGTTGTATGTAATACCAGAATTAACGCCACTTAAGCCACTTGAGGAAGTTTTCCAATAGCCCTCGATTGATTCACATCCTCCAACAGGCCTTGTCGGGTGATAAAGATTAACCGGTGTTACATTTAAATAACCAGTAATACTTCCTACAGCTCCATCTATATTTACATCACATTCAGCCCAATAACCATTTGAACCAACAGGAAAGTTTACAGTTCCTCCTCCCGTATAATCACCATCCATTTTCAGCTTCAATCCTCTTGCACCATGACTTGCAGAAGTCTGAATCATTTTTGAAGATCCAAAAGGTGTAGAGTTTCCATTTTCAACAAAATTGGTGTCAATTGTTAATCGGTTTGTTCCAATATCAAGAATTCCTTTTGTCAGAATAAAATTGTCCATCTCAATATCTGTGGTAATTGAAGCTCCATTACTGTTATCCAGTTTAATATTACCAAAAGTTGGAGTATACAGTGAAGACCCTATAATTGTCTGGACTGAGGGGCCTTCAAGTGTCAGTCTTCCGGGTAGTGAAGGGTTATACACTAATTTACCATCAGAGACTGTTACATTCCCAAGTAAACTTACGGTATATCGCTCAATAGTAAATTGTCCCCGGTTTATAATCAGCTCGTTTTCAATCTGAATAATCGTATTTTCAGCATCAGCAGTATCAATACTCCTGCCTGCACTCTCATTTATTCCCAAATCCCAATACAAATCAGGGTTAGATCTTTGGTCTTTCTCAATTACCAAATCATAAAACGGCAGTGTATAAGTTGTACTTTCGATATCAATATCACTACTCTGGTCGCCGCTAAAAGTAGTTGTATTATTTCCATGAATATAACTTGCTCCGTTTTCAAGAACAAAATCGCCAGCAATTGACAAATTATTGCCTGCAGCGTCTAATTGTGTGCCATTTCTTAACGTAAGATTATTGGAGATATCCAGTGCATTTTGAAATAAAACATGCGTATTGGTATCCACTTCAAAATTGTAAAAATTAGCAGTGGAGCTTATTTCAAAATCAGTCGATCCACCAGAATCATAATCCACCTTTATCGTTCCCCCCGTCACATTGTAGTTTCCAACATCACTTCCAATTAAAATACCATTTGTAGTGTGGCTTGAAACACCTTCTATTATGATCTCCCCTTCGCTCATTGTGAAAGACATATCTGTAGTGCTCAAATTTAGTATAGCATTTCCACCATCAGCTGTATAATCTGATGTTAATTTTAAGGTACCTCCGTTTTGAACATAAGAGAAATCTCCCCTTGCTGCAGAGCTGCTAATTCCAATTTGATTGGCTTCAATCTCTCCTCCATTAATCATAATAACACCGGCCGCCTCATCTCTAAAATTAATAGCTTCAGCCTCGCCGAGTAAATATTTCCCATTATCTACCTGCAGCTTACCCAAAACGTACAAGCCCTGGCTTGATTGACCATTATCCACTCCATTGGGGGAACCATGTGATAATCCAGTATAAGTGGTCAACTCATTTGCTGTATTTGCTATAAAAACATTTGGACCGTCCAGTAACAATCGAGCATCTTCACCAATAGAAAAATCCCTTGAACCTTCAGTTAAAGAAGGAATAAAAATTTCACCAGTTAACCTCATTGTTCCGGATTTAATCCATAAAGCCTTTTGTGTTTCCGGATTGGCTTGTGCTCCTTGCCAATCATTGCTATTATCCCCAAAAAGGGCAAAATGACTGGTATCTTTAGCATAAACTTCCAGTTCATACGTCTGGCTTGTACCTTTATCAATCACCAAATTGTATAAGTCGGTGGTATTTTCACAAGTCAGCGAATTGTTTGATGCTCCGGTAAAAACAAGAGATACTGCCCCGTTAAGATCTGTTGACATATTAGCCACATCATAATCCGGTGCAGCTAAATTTGTCAGGCTTACAATACCTTTGTTTGTGAAATCGCCTCCAACTATTATCTGATGAAAGCCTTCATGGTAATCTCCATAAGTTCCTCCTGTATTATCCACATAAGCATCAGCTGTACCAACAGTAATTGATCCGTTTGCATCAACATCCACATTACCAAAAACATCCAGAGTTATAAGGGAAGTGTTCGAATCGTCATTAATCTGTAACTCTCCTTTTTCCACTTTCAAACTTCCATTTATCTGATAATCTGCAACCAGACTCACAACATCAGTTAAATTATCCATGATCACTTCCATATTATAGAAAGTTCTGGAACTGGTTATACTATAACTTGTATTTCCGCTATATACTACAGTTCCTTCACCAAGTCCTTCTGTTATAAAGTCAGTTGAATCACCTGCCGGGAAATAATCTCCCTCAATATAGATACGCCCATTCCCATTAATATCTGTAAAGTCATGCCCTTTAGTTGTATCGAGGTATAAACGCCCTTCTACATTGATAGAATTCAATTCATAATTATCGGATATTGCGGTCACTGTCTTCCCTGACAAAATCACAACATTGTCACTTGGATCCGGTATTTCATTGTTGGGGTTATCGGGTAAAGCTCCTGACGGATCCCTTGTCCAGATTTCATAATCCCCCCAGTCTCCTGAAACGAGTGTATACCAGGTTTGGGAAGAACTACCTTCCACAGGACTGTTTGTCTGATCAACCGTTCCCAAAGTATAAAAACCATCCAATATGTTGGCATCTGTTACTTCAAAATATACCTGATCTCCGCTTTGTATACCAGTGGAGGCTGTTGTAACAATGGAATAGTCATCACCTGCATTGGCTTTATAAAGTAACCGGTAATTGGAAATATCTTGTGGAATACCACCTCCTTCTATTCCATCACCCATATCAAATGATATCCTCAGGTCAACTGATCCTCCTGTTTTCTGCAAATACCAGTCTCTGGCCCAGGCAGCTTCAGCTCCACAGGTTGTTACATTAGGGCCTGTCTGAATTGAAGCAATATCATTCGATGTATTATCATGTGCTGCGAATACATACTCCCCGTCTGCATCCAATGTTGAATTGTCCTCATTAATTATAAATCCTGCTGATACAGAGCCTTTATGACTTCCATCCGATTCGGTGCCAATTCCTATTATATCAAAAATAAATCCAGCGGGATTGGTGGTAAACTTATCATTTGAAATAGTAAGATCATATCTTGCACTTAAATAATTCTCTACGATGGTTCTCTCAGCGCTATTCAGATCTTTGTTGTAAAACAAAAATTCAGCTATTCTGCCATCCCATCCATCTGAATCACCAATATCCTGTGTTCCTTTTCCTAATATTACACTATCTGCTCCACTTACATTTCCTACTATGGGATTTGCAAAGGTAGGAGAATCCTCGGTGCCATCAATAAATAGCTCAGGCATATTCCCGGAGTTCCATGAATAGGAAATCAGTTGTGGATTTGTACTCTGAGTTCCTCCTGCACTTTCATAAATATTTCCCGTTCCAACAGGAGCTGTAATGATATTAGAAGCTCCTCCATTGTCTCCTGTTTGATTGTACCTAAGAGATAAAACATCATCATTTCCGGTTGGAAAAGCAGTAGTAAAGAATCCTTTATCTGTAGGAGATACATCGGATTCAACTATAAAAAATAAAGTATACGAACTTTCTCCATTCACATAAGAACTGTCACCATCTCCGTCTAAAAGGTATTGACCATTCCCGTCAAAATCAATGACAGGTTGACTGTTCAGTCCGGCATAAGAGGCATTGTATAACGGTTGATAAGTCGCATCAGTTTGTTGAAAATGGTTTCCATATCCACTTAAATCAAATAAAGTGTCTACATCAGACCCGTTCAAATTTATAGAATCAGCTCTTAACCATACTTTAAGATTAGAAGCCCCTGAATTGTTGCCTATACCCCCCGGCCCATTTTGACTGTAACCAATTATCGAAATAAAAAAGGTAAGATAGATTAGAATTAAATAGAAAAATTTTCTTACATGCATGCTTTATCATTAATTTTTTACACAATGAATATACCTATTTATAAGGTTTTTCGTTTCAAAGTTAAATATTTTTTTTATTAAGTTTTATTATTAGAGGATGAATATAGTTTCTAGGAAGATCAAAAATAACTGTATCTAATTAAAACCAAAAAAAACAAATCAACCCATAAACCTAACTACTTCAGACAGGAAAAAACCCTTTTCCATTTCTCATTACTTAACCTGGCACCGGTTTCTTCCAGAACCTGACTTGCCATAAATGTTCCTAGTTTTCCGCAATGAGTTAAGTGCTTCCCTTGAAGGTGGCCATATAAAAACCCGGCCGCATAATAATCACCCGCACCGGTGGGATCGTTCACATCCACAGGGTATGCAGGAATAGAAAATACAAAGTCTCCCTGTTTTATATAAGAACCTCTGTTTCCAAGTTTCACCACAAGAATATCCACATCTTTACCAACGCTTTTAAGGGCCCGCTCTGGTTCTTGCCCTGTGTAACTAAATACTTCCCAGTCATTGGCAAAAAGAATGCTCACATTTTCTTTTATAAAAGTCTTGAGGAATTTTTTATGTCCTTCCGCAATGTCACCGCTTGCAAGATCAAAAATAATTTTCATCGAATGCTTATCCGCCAAAGCAGCTAATCCCTCTAATAACTCATGATCCCTTGACAGATATCCGTCAATAAATAAATAGCTGTAACCAGTCAAAAAATTCTTCCTTACCTCTTCCGGACTGAAGTTTTTATTTACTCCTGAATACCCTACAACAGTTGCTTCTTCATTCTTTTGGGTAAACAAATGTAAGATCTGCCCGGTATCTCCATTATCCTGAATTAAAACAGGGTCCACTCCTGCCTCCTCAAAATCCTTTTCAAATTGTTTCCCATGTTCATCATTTCCAATCATTCCAATAAAATTGGATTTTATGCCAAGCCGGGAAAGAGCCTGAATGGTATTCGCAACTGCCCCCCCTGAAACATAAGTTGCATTTTGCAGATCAAGTTGGTGTA
>CAZWHH010000053.1:0-10338 GCA_964633615.1 uncultured Bacteroidales bacterium
CCTGAGAATCAAGAATAGGAGTTAATGTTGTTTGTACCCAGATGGTTTTACCGGAATGAGAAAAATTTTGACTTTCAAAAATTTTAGTTGACTTATCCTCAAGACAATTATTAAACTTAGCCTGAATATCTTGCTGATAATTTGATTCCCATAGATTACTGTAATTTTTCCCTTTTATCTCTTCAAAGTTATAACCATATAATTTTTCAAATCCCTCATTCACCCATTCAACAGAGCCTTTGGGTGTAATAATCACCACAGCATTATCTGTTTCTCTTGCTACCACAGACAATTTCTCGAGTTCTTTATTTATTAGGGTTAACTGATCAGATTGAGATTTAATCTCTTCGTTTTGTTGTTCAATTTCGCGTGTCCGGCTTTCAACTAATTTTTCCAGTTTCTCATTGTTTCTTTTCAATTGCTTAGTATAAAACCGGATAATAAAATAAACAACGACAATCCCAATTACTACATATAAAAAATAAGCCCAAAATTTATGATACCATGGGCTTAAAATTTTAAATTTATAGACAGCTGCTTTACTTTCCTGACCATATACATTCTTTCCACGAACCTTAAAACTATAGGTTCCTGGTTTTAAGTTGGTAAACCGGATTCTTGGGATATCTGTCCATTTAGACCATTTGTCTGAAAAACCTACCAGTTTATGAGAAAACAAATTATCATTTTCTCCGGAATAATTGGTTGCACTATAAATAAAGGTGATGGCATTATCCTGAAATTTTATTTCATTAATTGAAGATGCTGGTTGTTTTCTGTAAACATCCCGGCTGTTTTTCTCTCCTGTATAAAAAGTACCATAAAAGATTACCGAATCCTCATTTAATAAAACTTTCCGAATTTGCATTTCAAAATCGTTGCTTTTAAAATACGGATTTGGTGAATACCTGTATAAGCCGACAGTTCCGCCAATCCAGATATTATCATCTTCTGTATAAATATCCAGCACCATCATGGAGGGTATTCTTCTGAAAGGAATAAAATTCCAGATAAAAGCACCATCTGCTTGTTTCTTCCCAACACCAATCTCGCTTTCATCGTTAGACAACCCGGAAATCATTACTTTATCCTCAGAATCTTTTGCAAATGCAAAAACTCCCTGGTTTCCACTGCATAATAAATCGCCAAACGTGGAGTCCGGTTTAAAAAATTCTTCCTCTTCATCGAACCGGTAAAGACCGTCTCCCGTAGCAAAAACAAGCCGGCTTTGATATTTATAAATCAAAATATTCTTCAGTGATTTAAAACCCTCTTTTTCTGTGAAATAATCAATTTTTTTATCCTTATTTTTTTTATTTAAATTTTTTATACGCATCACTCCATTCCGGAAACTACTCATCCACAAATCCCCCTGATAAGAATTTATTGAGCGGATACTATACCTGACTCCCTCTATCATCCCTTCATCAATCCAGTTCCCATTCTGATAGCTAACAGAGGCCATCCCGTCGTTTAAGCCAAGGTATATTTTATTTGACTGAAAAGGTGGTGAATACATAGAATATACTAACAACTTAGGCCATACAAATTTGGTCTTCGATGGAAAAATCTTCAAGACCCCCTCTCCTGTACCTACCAGAAGATGTTCAGAATCATCAGGTGCCTTATACAAGAAAAAGTCCCAGCATTGACCCTTATAATCAGAAAGCCTCTTTATTCTACCATCTTTCATGTAAAATATTCCATTTGCCGTAGATAGATACAGCCTGTCATGATACCTTATTATGTCAGATATATAACCTTTCAAACCATCTGTCTCATCCCAGAAAGTGATTGGAGCTGCAATTTCTATTTTTGAAATGCCATTAGCAGAAGCCACCCATATATTATTTTGTTTGTCCCTGTATATACTATAGATGCTTCCTACAGATAATCCGTTGCTTTTATCAATTGTCTTGATATGGTTTCCTTCTTTATCAATCACAACAACTCCATTCAAACTTGTTCCAATAAAGTAATAATCTCCAAATTTTATCAGCCCTTTATATAATTCTTTTTCCAGAAAATCAGGATCAGATTCTGTCGAAAATCTATTCAACTGAGGATCACCGCTCAGGTTATATTTAAACAACTTATTCTCACTTATTAATAAGAATTCCTCTTCCGCAATCCGGATCACACGTTGCACTTGTATTTTTTGAAAAGATGAAGAAACATCAAATGGGATAATACTGTCTTTGGCAATTTTATAACATCCTAACTGGTCTATGAACACATAATAATCACCCTGAAATATAAAGTCATCTCCAAATCTTAACAATGAATTATCATGAGGTTTTTTCAAAACCCTGATGGTATCTCCATGATAGATAAAAATTTTGTTGTAAGAACGAAAGTAAACCTTATTATCATAGGCAGTTACATTCCAAATGTCTGGAAAGGGTTTGTGTTTATCTGGCACCAGATGTAAAAGAGACTGAAATTGCATATTCCCTTTTTTATCGGGCTGAAGGTATCCTAACTCGCCAACTGAGCCTATAAAAATTCTTCCCATTGAATCCATTTCAAGAGACCTGCAGGTTTTTTCACCGGGCAATTCTATTAATCGCCATTCCAAACCATCAAATTCGACAACCCCATCCACATTTGCAAAATACATTATACCTCTTTTGTCCTGAATAATATCCCAGGTTTGAGGATGTGCATCATATTCATCAGGTGTATAGTTGGTAATAAAAGGTGAGCCAGTATTGTTAAGCCATTGAGCGTAAGAAGAACTCAATGAAAATAAAATCAAAACGATGAAAAAACGGTATTTCATCCCTTATTTTTTTCTCAATATATAAAATTTTATTGGGAAAGAAAAATGTTAAATAAGGCGTATTCTTAGGTTATATCAAAATCATGAATGAAACTGATTCCTAAATCCTTTATGAATTAGATAAAACGAAAACAGCAATACAATAACTCCAAAAATAAAGATTGACCAGTTAAACTGAAATGGAATATATTTCAATACAAGAAGATTTAATTTATCGGGCGAAACAAAAAGATTTCCTGCATTTTCAAGCGCAAACTTCATAAAGTCATAAATAAAAGAAACAAAAATTAAAACAGCTCCTCCTAAAAGAATCAACCAACTTCTCAGATCAATATGATACCTTCCTGTAAATCTGAATTCAAATTTGTAAATAATCCCGGCTAACAATAACATAAGGAAAGATATTAGAATTGGAGCTATAACAGGAGCACTCCACACAACAGGAATCAGAAACAAAATATCCCATGTCATCAAAGAAAGAGGCCAACCCAATAATAGTTTCAGAAATACATAATAGAAAATATCCCATAAGGCAAAAATGAACAAAAAATTTGCGAAGCGTTGTAAAAAGCTTTTACCTCCCAGATAAGCAACAGCCAAAATCATAATCAGAGATGCCAGTTCCCTTATAATTTCAGTCATAGCAACTGTATCAGGAATTGGATTCATGGGGAAGGAAAATCCTTTGGAATAAGAAATTTCTCTTAAATAAACCACCACAGCACTTTCAAAAAATGCCATGGATAAACCGAAGAGTAACAATCCAATAACTATCTGTTTAGCAGACAAAAGCTTCTTCTTTTCGAATTTTATCATATTTCTCTGATTAAAACTACTTAACCTTGCATTTTTTGTAGAATCAATAATATAGATTTGTATAAAAAAACGAACAAGTAATGAAATTATGATAATTTAATAAAATATTAACTTTGCATTCGTTATATTTATAAATATTCAAAAAGATTAATGTGTTATATCCAAGAAATTTTGAACAGAAAATAGGATTTGATCAAATCCGTGAAAGAATTTCAAATTATTGTGAAAGTGACTGGGGAAAAGAAAAGGTCAGCCAGATTCGTCTTTCCACTTCTTCAACATTTATAGAAAGATTTTTAAATCAGACTGATGAAATGCTGAAAATTATCAGTTTCGAAGAAAATTTTCCTTTTGATCATTGCCTGGATTTAAAAGAACCCTTAAAAAAAATCGACCTGAAAGGTCAGTTCCTGGAGATAAACGAATTGCATGCTTTGCGATTGAATCTGATCACATGCAACAAAATCATTTCATTTCTTAAAGAAAAAAAGACTGAAAATAAATATGAAAACCTTTACTTCTTAACAAAAAATATCCAGACCTATCCATTTGTTAAGAAAAGAATAGACCAGGTAATAAACACAAAAGGTGAACTCAAAGATAATGCTTCTGAAAAACTGAAAAACATACGTCAAAAAATTAGTTCGCTTGAAAAAAGTATTTCAGGGAAACTGCATCACATTCTTAAAGAATTAAAATCACAGGGCTGGGTAGAAGAAGATACTACCCTGAATATAAGAGAAGGCCGCACGGTAGTGCCGGTTGATGCTTCGGTTAAAAGAAAAATCAGTGGAATTATTCAGGATGAATCAGCCTCAGGGAAAACAGTTTATATTGAGCCCACAGAGATTGTTGAAATCAATAACCAGATTAAAGAACTTCAGTACGAAGAAAAAAGAGAAATTGTTAAAATACTGGTAGCTATAAAAGAAGATATAAGACCCTATGTTCAGGACATTTATAAGGCCAATGAATTCCTGGCTACAATGGATTTTATTACGGCCAAAGCACATTTTGCAAAAGACATTGAAGCCATTAAACCGGCTGTGGTTGATAATCCACACATAAGATGGATTGAAGCCATTCATCCGCTCCTCCTGCTTAATTTCAGGAAAGAAAAGAGGAAAGTTACACCACTCGATATTACCCTGGATAAAAAAGAACAACGAATACTTCTTATATCAGGCCCCAACGCAGGAGGGAAATCTGTTTGTTTAAAAACCGTTGGATTGCTGCAGTATATGTTTCAGTGCGGACTTTTAATTCCTGCCAAAACAGGCACGGAAATGGGTATTTTCAAAAAAATATTTATCAATATCGGAGATGACCAGTCAATTGATAATGACTTAAGTACCTACAGCTCCCATCTGCTAAACATAAAAACTTTTATAAAACAAGCTGATGCCAATTCTTTAATATTGATTGATGAATTCGGAGCGGGTACTGAACCTGTTCTGGGAGGCTCTATTGCAGAATCAATATTAACTGAGCTGAACAACAAAAAGATCATGGGGGTCATCACAACACATTATTCAAACCTGAAACATTATGCATCATCGGCAGAGGGCATAGAAAATGGAGCCATGCTTTTTGATACTGACAAGATGACACCACTTTATAAACTCTCTATTGGAGAACCCGGAAGCTCTTTCGCGTTTGAAATTGCAAAAAAAATTGGTCTGCCAGATCATGTATTAAAAAGGGCTTCGGAAAAAATTGGAAAAAAACACATTGATTACGACAAGAACCTGAAGGATATTATCAGAGACAAAAGATACTGGGAAAAAAAACGAAACAGCATAAAACAAAAGGAAAAAAATCTTGAGAAATTACTAAATGAATATGCTGAAAAATTAGAAAATGCTAAAAAAACCCAAAAAGAAATCCAGCGCGAAGCCAAACAAGAAGCTTCTCAACTAATGAGCCAGGTGAATAAGAAGATAGAAAACACCATTAAACAGATTAAAGAGAGCAACGCGGAAAAGGAAAAAACCAAGGAAATCAGAAAGAATTTTGAAAATTTTAAAGAGAAAATAAACCAGGAAAAGATACCTGATAATCTTGATTCCAAGCTAAAGAAAGTCCAAAAAGAAAAAAAACACCTGCAGAATGAACCGGATATAAAAAAAGAAAAAAAAGAAACCTCTAAAACCCGAAAGCCTAAACTGGAAAAAGGAGTAAAAGTAAAACATAAAAAGCATGGTACGGTGGGTGAAGTAATGGATACAAACAAAAAAAGCATCCTGATAGGTTTTGGAAACCTAATTACCACGGTGCCTCCTGAAGAACTCGAAATAATAAATGAAAACGAGTATAGCAGACACATTCAAAAAACTGAATCAGAAAGTATCTCCAAAAATTTCGATCTGGGGAAAAGAAAAATGGAGTTCAATACAGAAATCGACGTACGGGGTAAAAGAGCAGATGAAGCCATGCATCTGATAAAAGATTTCATTGACGAGGCCATTGTACTTAATGTAAGTTCTGTTCGAATACTACACGGAAAAGGAAATGGCATTTTAAGACAGATCATTCGGCAATACCTGGATACTTTCGACCTTGTTAAAAATTACAAAGACGAAAGAGTAGAATTTGGCGGAGCCGGAATCACCGTGGTAGAACTGGAGTACTAGAATGGCTGTTAAAACACCTTTCCCCTTTGAGATAACTTCTCTGCATACAAGAAAACCCAATAATAAATATTACCTTTGAGTTTAAAATATTTAGATTAAAGATGGCATTTTTAATGAAAAAATTATATGTTCGTTATTCAAAGATATAACTATTGATTGCATTTTACTCAAATAGCATCACGCCAAGACTAAAGTATATTGTTAATTTTATCCTTGGAACCATTCTGGGCTCGGATTTTTTTATTACCGACAACGAGGAGGAATATAAGAGACACAAAGGGCCTAAGATCAATTACTCGGAGAAAGACCTGAATGAAGGTCTGCGCATAAAACCCCATACTATTCTCTTTGAAGAGCACATTGAAAAAAAAGAGATCTTTGTAACACAGTGGGACAATGTAAAGATATTTTATCAGACAGACGACCATTCAACCATACCCTTTGACCTTTTTGCTGCGGCTTTCTATCTCCTTTCCAGGTATGAAGAACACCTACCCTTTAAACAAGACAGGCATGGAAGGTTTGAAGCAAGAGCCAGTCTGGCTCACAACAACAATTTTCTGCAGGTTCCTATCATTGATGAATGGGCCTATTTGCTAAGTGAATATCTGTCTAAGGAATACCCCGGATACAAACATAAAAACCGTGAATTTAATTATCTCCCCACTATAGACATTGATAACGCGTATGCTTTCCTGTTTAAAGGAATAAGCAAAACACTCGGGTCTACATTGCGCTCTCTTGTCAATCTGGATATTGAGGATAATATCCGAAGGTACAGAACCCTCGCAGGTAAAAAAGATCCATACGACACTTACAATATATTTTTCGACATTCACCAGAAATACGGCATAAAGCCTACCTGGTTCTTTCTTGTAGGAAACAGCGCCAAATTCGATACGAATATTTCCCTTAATAAAGAAGCTTATCGCCAACTAATTAAAAAAATGTCTGGTAATTGCGATATCGGAATACACTTTTCATATAATACGCAGAAGAATTATGAATTGCTGCAACAAGAAATTTCCGACCTTGAAGGTATTATCAACCGCAAAGTCATCAAAAGCAGGCAACACTACATTCGCCTTCATTTTAATAAAACTTACACCAACCTTATTAATGCCGGAATTAAAGAAGACTATACCATGGGGTATGCATCCGAGATTGGTTTCAGGGCTGGAACATGTACGCCTTTCAATTACTTTGATTTAATTCAGAATAAAGAAACCCCTCTTCAGGTTTATCCTTTCCAAATCATGGATACCACCCTGAATAAATATAAAGGGTACAGTGTAAGTGAGGCAATATCAGTTATTGAAAGCCTCGTGGAAAAAATCAAACAAGTAAACGGAACCTTCATCAGCATCTGGCATAATGAAGCCCTTAGCGATCATGCCCATTGGAAAGACTGGGAGACAGTGTACCGTGAGATGTTGAGGTTTGTGTTTGAAAAGTAATCACCACCCGTTTTATTATTCCCCTAATATAAATTCCACACTTTCAAGCAGATTTCTAAAAACATAATCGGGACGAACCCCTGAACGGGAAATGTCTTTCCCGGTTCTCACTCCTATCGTAGTACAACCTGCTTGCCGTCCGGCAATAATATCACGCTCACTATCCCCTATCAGGTAAGATTGCTTCAGATCAATATTATACTTTTCTGCTGCCATGTAAAGCATTCCCGGGTTGGGTTTTCTGCAATCACAATCTTTTATAAATCCGGGATTTCCTTTTGCAATATCGTAATCCGGATGATGCGGGCAATAATAAATGGCATCCAGATAAGATCCGAGCTTATTTAACTCATCCTCTAATTTATTATGAATTCTTTCCAGTTCCTCCAAAGATAATAAGTTTCGGGCAACAGCAGATTGATTAGTAACTACAATAGCTAAAAAACAAGAATTGTTTATTTTCCTGATGGCTTCAGGGGATTTTTCGATAAATTCAAGATCCTCCGAATGTAAAATAAAATTTTTTTCTGTATTGATTACTCCATCTCTATCAAGAAATACAGCCCTCTTACTGCTCATTGTTTCAATTTTATCAATGTCATATCATCACAAAACTATATAAATTAATTAAATCTTTATTTGTCGTATGGCAAAAAGATTTAATAACTCGTAAAGATTATTATTTTTGTTGAAGATAAAAACTCATGCACCTTTTATGAAAATACTAATAGTCGGACCGGCTTACCCATACCGGGGAGGAATAGCCGACACCAACGAAGCTCTTTGTCGCGCGATTACAAGAAATAATCATGAATCCTCAATAATTACTTTTAGTTTACAATACCCGGATTTCCTTTTCCCGGGAAAAACACAGTATACAGATGACCCGGAACCAACCTCATTCAAAACATACCAATGGATCAATTCAATCAATCCCCTTAACTGGATTAGAGTAGCTAAGAAAATCAATAAAACAGCTCCTGACCTTGTGATATTCAGATATTGGCTTCCCTTTATGGCTCCGGCACTTGGCTCTATTGCCAGATTACTTAAAAAAAATATTAAAAAAATCGGTATCACAGATAATATCATTCCACATGAAAAAAGACCCGGAGATAAAATCTTAACAAAGTATTTTATTAACTCTGTCAATGGATTTATCACTCTCTCCAGCAGCGTACGGGATGAATTAAAAACATTTACAGATAAACCAATTTCCTACTTTCCACACCCGATTAATGATAACCTGGGAAAAAAGGTAGACAAAAATACGGCGAAGAAGAAGATGGGACTGAATCTGGAAACCAATTATTTACTTTTTTTTGGTATTGTCAGAAAATACAAAGGCCTCGATATACTCTTGCAAGCCATTTCCAATGAATTATTAAATGGTTTGAATTTCAAACTTCTCGTTGTAGGTGAATTTTATGATGACCCTCAACCTTATCATGAAATGATAGAAAATCTGGGGATTAAAGATCGTGTGATCATCATAGATGAATTTGTCCCGACACAGGATATAAAATATTATTTTTCAGCCGCGGATCTTATCACTCAGACTTACCACACAGCAAGCCAAAGCGGAATTTCACAAATAGCCTATAATTTTGAGAGTCCAATGCTGGTGACAAATGTGGGTGGTTTATCAGAGATCATACCTCATGGAAAAGTTGGATATGTCGTAGATAAAGATCCCATGGAAATTGCCCGGGCCATAAAAGATTTCTATGAAGGAAATAAAATGAAGGAATTCTCCAATAACATGAAAGAAGAAAAGAAAAAATATAGCTGGGACCTGTTTGCAGAGAAACTGGTGTCGTTTTACCACAACCTGTAATTGTTTTATCCGAATTTATCCTGAAGCATCCCGGCCACCTTTTTATCCACAGGAAGGGTCAGATCATCCTCTTTTAATTCATTTATATTTTTCCACCGAAAAGAGATGTTCCCATTTTTCATTTCGGGAAAATCAAATGGCTCGTCCGATACTTTAAATTTTACAGGTTCAACAAGCCGGGCAAAATAATATATACTGATCAATTGGTATTCGCTGTAAAACAAAGCCGGCTGAAAATAATCGAGTGTGTAGAAATGCTCAATAATTTCTATTGGCTGTCCAAACTCTTCCACCGCTTCTCTTTTCAGGCATTCAATGGTTCCTTCTCCAAACTTCAGTCCGCCTCCCGGAAATTTAGTCATTTTCATACCCAATTGATATTCATCGCTGAGTAATATTTCTTTATCCTCATTAAATATCAAACCATAAACTCTTATGTTAAATCCTCTTATTTCTTTACTCATTAGTTTTCTCCTGGATATAAAACAGTATTAACTATCGCGTAAACAACAACTGAAGCCAGTTTGGCTGTCTGGTTGTCTTCATCAAATCGTGGGGAAACTTCAGCAATATCCATACTGATGGTTTTCCCCGATTTAATGATATACTTTATTAGTTGCAGCACCACTTCAGGATTCATACCAAAAGGCTGCGGAGAACTAACTCCCGGTGCATAGGCTGAAGAGAATCCATCTGAACAAATTGTAAGATATATCGAATCTTGTTTTTCAATAAATTTATCTAATCTTCGAGCAATGGCCTCAAAATTTTGGTCCTTGATATCACGTGCAAGAATGTATTCAACCCCCAATT